>JAJYPJ010000076.1 GCA_021795435.1 Pseudomonadota bacterium | reverse complement strand
CAAGGCTCAAGATCTCGCTCGGCTCCCGCAGCCCCATCGAATACCGAAGGACCATGGGGATCGCTGCATAACCCGTCCAAGTTTTTTGCCGCACCCCCCAAGTGGTCGAGAAACCATAGTCGGTACACGAAAGAAACCAAAGTCGGTGCATCTCCCCCGGTTTCTGCACAAACTATGGTTTCCCTGCACTGCAGCACGGCAGTTGCCGCCGCGATTTATCGCTCCGTGCCTGGCGACCGGTCTTGGCCCCATTGCGGTCATACAATTGTGTAAATAAGCTATCCGATAACTGTCATTATCGACCCGATCAAAAGTTAATGTACTTTTTGATGTTTTTCATTCTGCTCTTCCCGATGTCGCAGCGTGACCTAGCGCTGGCTCATAGCGGATTATCCGGTTTCTGCCGCCCCGCTTGGCTTCGTACATCGCAGCGTCTGCAGCCGCGACCAACGCCTGCACGTTGTCTGCGTGTGCAGGAAAAGACGCGACCCCGATACTCACGGTAATGCGCAGCGGCTTGCTCGTATTGATATCGAACGTTTGCGTCTCGACCGCAGCACGCAGGCGCTCTGCGATATTGGTGGCGGCCTCAAGATCGATCTCCGGGAGAATGATTGTGATCTCCTCGCCACCATAGCGGCACACGCGGTCAATGGCGCGCGCCTGGCGGCCCAGCAATTCGCTCAGTCCCTTGAGAACAGCATCTCCCGCCTGGTGTCCGTATGTATCGTTCACATGCTTGAAGTGGTCGATATCGAGCAGCAGCAGCGAAGCCGGTCGGTCGAAGCGTCGCGCGCGCGCGAGTTCGTCTTCGATCAGCGTGTAGAATGTGCGGTGGTTGTATAGCCCGGTGAGGCCGTCAAGGGTTGAGAGCTCGTTCAAGCTCTGCACGAGTGCCTCTTTCTCCGCGAGAGACGCATTGAGCTGCTCTTCCATCCGCTTGCGCTCGGTGATTTCGCGCGTGATGCCGTGGTAGCCCACAATTTCGCCCTGAGCATTGAACTCTGGTTTGGAAACAACCTCGCCCCAAAGTACCCGGCCGTCTTTGCAGCGGTGTGGTACCTCAAAGGTCAAATGTCCGGCAAAAGTCCCTGACTGCCTGGAGACTTCGTTTTTCTTAATGATGTTGTTGACTATTGCGGCGCCTTCATCGGTAAACATCTCGAAAGCTGGGTGCCCAACAACCTCAGCTGCCTTGAAGCCGCGCAAATATTCATCGGCTGGGCTAATGTAGGTCATGCAAAAATGGGGATCCGCTTTCCAGAGCACATCTCGCGTGTCTTCGGTAAGCAAGCGATACATGGATTCGCTGTCATGCAGCGCCTCGCTCAGGGTGCGCTGCTCGCCCTCGGCCCGGCGCTTCTCGGTAACGTCCTGCATGACGTGCAGAGAGTGGAGATATTTCCCTTCCGCGTCGTAAATAGGGTAGGTGCGGGAGACATATTCCTCGCCCGAATCGAGGTGGAGCTCTTCTTCTCCGCATTGATTCTCTTCCAGTGATTGCCGACAGGCGGGCAGCGGACCATCCAGTTTTGGGAACAACCTCCAATAGGGCTTGCCGATGATGTCGCGGATGTCCTTACCGGCGCGTACGGCGTAAGCGCGATTAGCACGGACAATGCACAGATCCGCATCGTGAATAAAAATCAGATCCTGTACCGCGTCGAGCGCAGTCTCGCATTCACACTGCGCCTGCTCGATCGAGCGCGCTGCAGTGTATCGCCCCAGTGTCTTCTTCAGCCGCTTTGCGATCTTGCCGGACATGGCGTCCGCTACTTGAGTCAGCTTCATCGCGGATTGTCCATTAACATGAACTGAAACACTGCGTGTTGCCGCGCGCTTGAAATTGATCGATGGAGGTGCGACGTCCCCCCGCTTTTGAGTAGCACAGCGGTTTGGAGTCCAATCCCCCAACCGAAGGAGATCGGACGTGAAGAACCGCTTTTCCGAAGAGCAGATCATCGGCTTTCTGCGTGAATCGTGCGTCGCCACTCGAAGTGGGCCGCCCAAGACGGCACTTGCTCCGGAAGCAGTGGCAGCGAAAGCGCAAAACCCTGTCCTGCATCGGCCCCCAGCTTACAAGCCAGATCCACTTGGTCCTGTGTCTCCAGCCCTTCCAATACGGTACGCAAACGCAGGCTCCGAGCCACCGCCAAGAGGGCTTCGAGGAATTGGGACTGCTGCAGGGGATCGGTGTCGAGATCGGCCAGCAGTCGCCGATCGAACTTCACACTATGGAATGGCAGGTTACGCAGGCGCCAGAGATTGCTGTAGCCGGAGCCGAAGTCGTCCATGACCAGTCGCACGCCCAGCTCGGCGAGGTGCTGGATGGCGATGTCGCGCATGGCCGTGGCGGACGTTTCTTCGTCCTCCAGCAGCTCCAGCATCAATCGTTGGGGGGCCATGCCTGTCGCTGCCAAGGCATCCTGAATCCAGCGAACGCAGTCGGGGTGGACCAGGACTGACGGTGGCAGGTTGAGCGTCAACGCCAGAGAGAGCGAGTGCAGATCCCACTGCGCCAGATGGCGCAGTCCCATGCGCAGCCCGAGTACGAAAAGACGGTTGAGTTCCGCGCGGCCAAACCCTGCGAGGAAGTCCGAAGGCTGAATCAGAGGCTGCGCGCCCTGCTCCAGACGCGCCAGCGCTTCGACAGCGAATGGTTGGCCGGTGCGCAAGTCGACAATAGGCTGATACACCATTTGCACGGCGCCGCGGCTGAGCAACTGCAGATGCTCGCGGCGCACCTCGGCCGGGATGATCTCGGTGCGACTGCGCCGTCCGAGTTCGACGTAGGCTTGTGCGAAGACTTGGCGCAGCGCCTGCAGAAACAGTCGCGCCGGTTCGGGTTCGAACTGCCGCGGCCATTGCCCGTAGAGTGCGAATACCGCAGCAGCCTGGCCGCCCAAGTCATCAATCGGAAAGGCCGCCGAAGCGTGGATACCGACCGCATGAGCGGCGGGCGCCCACGGTGCTGCGCCCGTGTCGATCAGATAGGACGGATTGGTTTCGATCGAGCGGCTGCGCCAAGCACGTGCTTGGGGCGAGTGGCCGAACGTGCTGCTCGCGTCCATCATCAGCGATCCGACGCGAAGCCTCTGGATCGCTTCCAGGTAGGGCATGAATCCCGGCGAAGTGAATTCATAGACGATTCGCGCCTCGCTGTCGGGACGGCCGAGCGCGAGAGCCACCAGGCCAAGGCGACCCGAGAGTCGCCGCATGGCGCCCGTCACGAACTCCGGCCAATCGGTGGCTTCGACACGCCACTGTTCGAGCGCGACGATCAAGCGATGACGGACGAGTGCCAATTGGCGCTGGCCATCAATTTGCGCCTTGAGTTCCTCGCGCATTCGCGCAGTCAGAAAAGTCGCCAGCTGACTGCGCCGCTCACGCTCCCAGGGCAGCTGTGCAATGGCTCGGTGCAGCAAACGGAGCACCAGCCACATTGCTTCGACAGAGAGGCTGAGAGGGAGACCCATCAACTCAAACCACTGCCCGATGAGGTGCGCACGCCGTCGTTGGCGCTGGCGCGTCAGTCGCGGCGAATAAACCCCAAGCAGGTAGCGTTCGGCAAATCGCGCCGGATCCACCAGACCTTCGCGTTCGAGAAGCGCAAAGGTCACACGTCCTTGCGGGTCAGCATCCAGGATGGAACGGATGGAGGCGGCGGCCTCGCGCATGGCGGGCATGAGCACCGCGGCAGCGGCACGCAGTTCGACGCCCACCCGGTCGGCGTAAGGATCCACATCCTGCAGATCAACCCGTGGCCGATCGGCAGTTGTCGCATCCGCTTGGGATGCTTCGCCTACACCAAGATTCGGCAGTGATTCCGACATGGTGTGCGCCTCCGGGAGGCATTGCAGCACCCGGCAGCATCTCGCACAAGTGCGGCGCGACCGCTTCTTCTTGCTCGGGGCTTGTGTCGAATTGCAAAGATTCGGCGGGTTGTGATCGACGTATCAGCCTCGTTCGGGCAATGGCCTACGATGATCGGCGCAAGGCCAGCGGATGCGGTACCCGAAGCAAGGAGTGGAGTGATGCTGCTGTGTTTCTGTATCGCGAGGTGTTGGCAGTCGATCCGCTGCGGCTGGATAACGTGGTGCGCGCCAAGTCGGGGCTTGATCGTGAGGAAGGCAATGCGCATCGATCAACCGCTTTCCTCGACACGGATCCGCCCCTCGACCAGGCACCGCACGAACGCATCGCGCGCTGCGGCATAGTCCGAGCTGGCAGGCCCGTGTTGGAGCGCGGCCTGATGCAGGACCCGAAGGACCTGATCCAGCCGGGTTCCCTCGACACCGATCGCATCGAGGTAGGACCGCACCCGGCACGGCGTGTGAACGATTCGTTCGACCATCGCAGGATCGTCCATGAACATCCGCAGCCGCTCGTCCCGGAGTATGAAATCCGCCAGCGCCCCGAGTGCGGTGCGAGGCACCATGGGATCGCACGCCCAGCGGAAGCTTCTGCACCAGTCCGTGACTTCGGCGCGCGGCATCGGGCGCGCGAGAGCATACCCCTGACCCAGATCCGCGCCGAGAATCATCGCCGCTTCCACCAGGCCCGGAGTCTCCATCCCCTCCACGACGACCTTGACGCCGAGATCGTGTCCCAGCCGCGTCAACTGGTTCACGAAGCGCAGCGTCCGCAGCGGTTGCCGCGCGATCTGGCGCACCAGCGTCTGGTCGATCTTGACGCGATCAAAGGAGAGGTGACGCAGCCGGCTCAACGTGCTGTAGCCCGATCCCAGATCGTCCTCGGCAAGCTGGACGCCCAGCGCCTTGAGCGCCAGCAGGCCGGACTCCGCCTCCGGACTCTCCTCCAGCCACTCCGACTCGAGGATTTCGAGGACCAAGGTTTCGGCTGGACAGGGATATCGCTCCAGCGCCTCTCGGGTGATGCCCACATAGCGCCGGTCGAGCAGTGCGCGCGACGGGAGGTTGACGGCGATGCCCAGCGGCAGCCCACCGGTGTCCCACTCCCGGCGTGCCGCGAGCGCCTGCGCCAGCCCCTGGCGATACAGGATCAGCAGGTCGTCCTCGCCGAACGCCGGCAGGAAACGGGCCGGCAGGATCAGACCGTCGTCCTCGCGGATGCGGGCCAACGCCTCGACCTCGACCGGCTTGCCCTGGCGCAGATCGATCACCGGCTGGTAGTACATCACCAGGTTATCGGTCGCCAGCTTGGCGCGCCAGCGGTCACGCAGAAGGTAGGGGACCGCCTCGACGCCCTCGAGTTTGGGCAGCAACCGCGCCAAGGCAAGATCCAGCAGGCTCTGCACGTGCAGCAGGAACGCCTGCTGACCCGCGCTGGAGAAGCCGCCCACGAACGGTGAGTACAGGGTCAGCACACTTTCGGTGGTGCCCTGCGGCATGCGCAGCGGGAGGGCTGCATTGGACCGAATGCCCATGCCCAGCGCCACCTCGCGCCACGTGATCGTGGCCGGATCGGTGGCATAGTTGAGCGTGCGCTGGATCTCGCCACTGCGCCAGGCACGGCCCATCGCCACGCTGCCCTCCACGCGGTCGGCCTCGGCCCGAATATCCGGGGGCACGCCGCGCTCAACCGCTCGCAGATAGTCGACGAAGGCTTTGCCGCCGGCCACCGCCTCAAACTGAAACCGGCCACTTGCATCCGGTCGCCCGATCGCACATCCGGCGACTTCGTCGAGGGTGAGCAGGGTATCGGCCACACGCTGGATCAGCTCGAGGTAGCGATCCGCTGACCAGGCGATGGTGCTGATGCGTACAAGAATGCCATCGCGGGCGAGCTGGACCGCACGCGACCCTTCCAACTGCCACTGGTAATCGAGCGCGAGGCGTCGGTGCATGACCAGCAGCGTGCGTCGGTCGCGACGGGCGAACGGGGTCAGCTGTTCATCGAGCTGTGCGCGCAAGAGCGCAACGCTCTCGGCAACCCAGGCGTCTTCGATGCCGGCCATGCCATGGATGCGGCCCGCGCGGGTTGCGGCTTGGCGATGGCCATCTTCGCTGAGCGCCGGATCGAGCAGCAGCGTCAGGTGCTCGCGCTGTTTGGCCTTCAGGTGCTCAAACTCCTGCGTGGTGAGCGCGTCCAGGATCTGCGCGGATCCTGCGTGCTCAGCCAGACGGGCATAGAACGCATTGACGAAGGCTTCGCTCCACTCATGCAGGATGGCCTGGATTGGCCCGAGCAGGCGCTGTGCCAGCGGTCCATAGGGCAGCAATTCGCTGATGTCGACTTCGACGGGCGACAAGGCAACCGGCGGCTGCTCAGACACGGGAAAGCTCCACCACTGCGCGCGGGGGAGCTTCTGCGACTTGATCCGATACATGGCCTGATCGGCCAGGCGCAGCAGGTGACCCGTGTCGGCGCCCTCGTGCAGCGGATAGACCACGATGCCCAGGCTGGCGTGCAGACCCGTGGAGCGGGTGCCGATCACCATGGGCTCGGCCAAGCGCGCCCGCATCCGCTCCAGCAGCGGCGTCAGATCGTCGAGGCTCGCGACGTCCTCGAGCACGACGACGAACTCGTCGCCGCCCAGACGGGCGACATAATCGTGGTCGCGCAGGGCGCCTTTCAGGCGCTTGGCCACGTCGATCAAAACCTGATCCCCGGCTTCGTGGCCGAAGCGATCATTGATCGGCTTGAAATCGTCGAGGTCGAGCATGCCGACCGCGAGCAGCAGGCGATGGCGCCGCGCGCGTGCCAGCGCGCCCTCCAGATGATGCTCCAGCG
>JAJYPJ010000075.1 GCA_021795435.1 Pseudomonadota bacterium | reverse complement strand
AACGTCGGGACGGAAACCAGAAAATGCCGTTTTAGCCTCAACGAGCCCCGCTAGACGCCGGGCTTTGCCAATATTAAACGAGATCCGGACTGGCCGCGCGAGCGATCAAGGGGCGGCCGCCGGCGGCCTGCTTGCGGCCTTCCCGGATCAAAGGATTTCCAGGGCCAGGGCCGTGGCCTCGCCACCGCCAATGCAGAGTGCGGCCACGCCGCGGCGCAGGCCGCGTCGCCGCAGTGCATGGATCAACGTGACGACGATGCGCGCGCCGCTCGCACCAATGGGGTGCCCCAAGGCGCAAGCGCCGCCATTGACGTTCAGGCGTTCGTGTGGGATGCCCAATTCCCGCATGGGCGCCATGGCCACGACGGCGAAGGCCTCGTTCACCTCAAACAGGTCCACATCCGCGACGCGCCAGCCGGACTTCTCCAGGACCCTGCGGATGGCGCCGACGGGCGCCGTGGTGAACCATTCCGGCGCTTGGGAATGCGTTGCGTGCGCCACGATGCGCGCCAATGGGGCGATGCGACGTCTGGCCGCATCCGCTGCATCCATGACCACGAGTGCCGCCGCGCCGTCGGAGATGCTGGATGAGCTCGCGGCGGTGATGGTGCCGTTTTCCTTGCGGAACGCGGGCTTCAGGCTTGCGATCTTGGCGATGTCGCACCGGCCGGGCTGCTCGTCGACGGCGACCTCGACCTCGCCCTTCCGCGAAGCGACCTTCACGGCCACGATCTCGTCTGCGAAGGCGCCGGACTGCTGCGCGGCCAGCGCGCGCCGCACCGATTCGGCTGCGTATGCATCCTGCTCCTCGCGGCTGAAGTGGTATTTGTCCGCACAGTTCTCCCCGAAGACGCCCATGGCCTTGCCGTCGTAGGGATTGGTCAGGCCGTCCCAGGCCATATGGTCGACGAGGGTGCCCTCGCCGTAGCGAATGCCGACGCGGGCCTGGACCATGTGCGGTGCATTGGTCATCGACTCCATGCCGCCAGCGACGATGATCTCGCTGCTGCCAGCACGGATGAGATCGTGCGCGAGCATGACCGCCTTCATGCCGGACCCGCAGACTTTGTTGATGGTGGTGCTGCCTGCCGAGACCGGCACCCCGGCGGCGAGCGCCGCCTGGCGCGCCGGAGCTTGGCCAAGGTTGGCCGGCAGGACGCAGCCCATGATGGATTCGGACACCTGGTCCGGCGCCAGCGCGCTCTGTTCCAGTGCGCTGCGGATGGCCGCGGCGCCAAGGGTCGGCGTGGGCACGCCGGTGAACTGCCCGAGGAAGGAACCGATGGCGGTGCGCTTGGCGCCCGTGATGACGATGTCCGACATGATGACTCCCGGCGGCTGAGTTGCCGCAATCTGCAAGGCCGGGATTATCGCGCTGTCTGCTGCGGCGCGGCAAACCGGTGGCGCGGCGGACCATCAATGGCCGCCGGACCGGTGCCCCTACAGTCAGGGGCGGGCCGCCGATGGCGCCGCTGATGCGCCGGGGTCGGCACTCAGGACTTGCCGTGGAACAATTCGCGGCCGATGAGCATCCGGCGGATTTCGTTGGTTCCCGCGCCTATCGCGTAAAGTTTCGCGTCGCGCAGGATCCGTCCCGCAGGATAGTCGTTGATGTAACCGTTGCCGCCCAGTGCCTGGATGGCGTCCAGCGCGACCTGCACGGCACTTTCGCTGGCCAGCAGCAGGCAGGATGCCGGGTCGATCCGGGAGCGCCTGCCGGCATCGAATTGCCGTGCGACCATGTACGCGTAGCCGCGCGCGGACTGCAATGCGGTGTACATATCGGCAATCTTGGCTTGCATGAGCTCGAAGGTGCCGATGGGCGCCCCGAACTGCTTGCGCTCGCGGACATAGGGCAGGGTCAGGTCCAGCGCGGCCTGCATCAGGCCGACGGGCCCGCCGGACAGCACCAGGCGTTCGCTGTCGAGTCCGCTCATCAGTACGCGGACGCCTTCGTTCACCTCGCCGACGCGGTTGGCATCCGGAATGGCACAGTTCTCGAATACCAGTTCGCAGGTGTTCGAACCCCGCATGCCCAGCTTGTCGAGCTTCTGCGCGGTGGTGAAGCCCGGCATTCCCTTTTCGACGATGAACGCGGTCATGCACCGGCTGCCGGCTTCGCGGCCCGCCGTGCGCATGTACACCAGGAGTACGTCGGCGTCGGGGCCGTTGGTGATCCACATCTTCGAGCCATTCGCGATCCAGACGTCGCCCTTGCGCTCGGCGCGACAGGCCATGGATCCGACGACATCCGAACCGGAACCCGGTTCGCTCATGGCCAGCGCGCCTACGCGTTCGCCGCTGCACAGTCCCGGCAAGTAGCGGCTCTTCTGGCTGCTGTTGCCGTTGAGGAAGATGTTGTTCGCGCAGAGGTTGCTGTGCGCGCCATAGCTCAGACCGACGCTTCCCGACGCGCGTGAAATTTCTTCCATCGCCACCAGATGCGCCAGATAGCCCATGCCGCTGCCGCCCAAGTCGGGCGCAATCGTGATGCCCAGCAATCCCATGCCGCCCAACTTGCGCCAGAGGTCGGCAGGGAACGCGTTGTCACGGTCAATGCGGTCGGCGAGGGGCGCAATTTCCCGCTCCGCGAACGTGCGTACGCTCTCGCGAAGCAGATCGATCTCTTCACCCAGCTCGAACGGTTGCATGGAGTGCTCCGTCAGATGAACGGGGGCGTCGAGCCATCGCGGAGCTTGTCACGCCGCTGCGGTCGTCGCCCGATCGTGTGCGCCGGTCACTGCCCCCGCATGCGACCCAGGAAGCGCGGACCATTGCCCATCGTCGACAGCTTGATCCGGCCGATGGTCGCAATGCGTTCCTCCGCCATCCGATCCGCGGCCTTGTACGTGGGGATGTTGTCGCGCTCAGCGATCTGGAATATGCGCCCGACGTTGTAGTAGATCGTGCGCATCATGCGCATTGCTCGTTCGCGGTTGTAGCCATCAATTTCCAGCGACACGTTCATGACGCCACCCGCATTCACCGCATAGTCGGGTGCGTACAGGATGCCACGCTTGCCGAGTTCGTCGCCGATGGCATCGTTGGCCAACTGGTTGTTGGCAGGACCGCAGATGATCTTGCACTTGAGGCGTGGGAGGGTCTGCTCATTGACGGTCCCCCCCAGCGCAGCGGGGCTGTAGACGTCGGCGTCGACGTCGTAGATCTCGTCCAGGTCCGTGGCTTCGCAACCGAATTCATCCACGCAGCGCTGCACGGCTGCCTTGTTGATGTCGGTGACGAAGACCTTGGCCCCCTGTTCGCGCAGCAGTTTGACGAATTCCATGCCGACGTGACCGACGCCCTGAACTGCATAGCTCAGCTTGCCGACTTCCTCGTGGCCGAACTTGTGATTGACCGCCGCCATCAGCCCTTGCAGCGTTCCGTAGGCGGTGAACGGCGAGGGGTCACCCGAGCCACCGTGCACCTGATGCACTCCCGTGACGAACTCCGTTTCGCGGAAGACATACTCCATGTCATTCACATCGATGCCGACATCCTCCGCCGTAATGTAACGGCCGCCCAACGACTGGACGAAGCGGCCGAAGGCGCGGAAGAGGGCCTCGGACTTGTCCTTCGTCGGATCGCCGATGATCACGGCCTTGCCGCCGCCCAGGTTGAGTCCCGCCACGGCATTCTTGTAGGTCATGCCACGAGACAGGCGAAGCACGTCGTTCAGTGCCTCCTGCTCGGACTTGTAGGCCCACATGCGCAACCCGCCCAGCGAGGGCCCCAGCACGGTGTTGTGGATCGCGATGATGGCCTTCAGGCCGACATCCTTCTGGTGGCAGAAAACCACTTGCTCATGGCCGTAGGTTCCGAGCGTTTCGAACAGCATGGATGACACTCCAGGGAAGGTGGGGGTGTTCAGCGGCGCACGGGCCGGCTTTGGGTGGCGCATCGATGGGGCGCAGCAGCCGAACGCGGCGGAAAAAACTCCCCTAGTTTAACGCGGTCACGGGCCGCGGGCAGCCGGGCACATGCGTGGCTGCCACGGGAAGGCCTTCCTCCGTGACGACGGACGCGTCAACCCGCCAATTTGGCCAGCAAGGTGCGTTGCGCCGAATGCGCGGGCGCGTCCCCGCGTTGCGCTCGCGTGTAGCGTCCATCGGAGCCCAGCAGCCATGCCTGGGTATTGTCCGCGAGATAATTGGCAAGTGCCTCATCGTAGACACGCTGCGCCACGCGCGGATCAAGGATCGGAAAACACACTTCGATGCGATGCATCAGGTTTCGTTCCATCCAGTCGGCGCTGGAGCAGAACAGCTCGGGCGAGCCATCGTTGGCGAACCAGTAGACGCGGCTGTGCTCGAGGAACCGGCCGACCACCGAGCGCACCCGGATCCGATCGGAGACTCCAGGCATCCCGGGGCGCAAGGTGCATGCGCCGCGAACGATCAGGTCGATCTCGACGCCCGCGATGGAGGCTCGGTAGAGTGCCTCGACAACGCTGGGTTCGTTGAGGGCGTTGATGCGCGCAATGATGTGGGCCGGCTTGCCGCCCCGGGCATGGTCGATCTCGCGTTCAATGCGGTGCATCAGCCCCCTGTAAAGAGTGAAGGGCGACTGCAACAGGCGCTTCAGCCGGATCTCCGGACCGAGGCCCGAGAGCTGCTGGAACACCTTGTGGATGTCCTCGCCAATCTCCGCGTTGGCCGTCATCAAGCCAAGATCGGTGTACAGCCGCGAAGTAATCTGGTGGTAGTTCCCCGTGGAAAGATGCACGTAGCGGCGCAACCGACGACCCTCGCGGCGGACCACGAGCAACATTTTCGCGTGGGTCTTGTACCCGACGACGCCATAAACGACCTGCACCCCCGCGGTTTGCAGGCGATTCGCGAGGCGGATGTTGGCTTCTTCATCGAAGCGGGCACGTAATTCGACCACCACCGTCACGTCCTTGCCCGCGCGTGCAGCTTCGACCAGGTGCTCAACCAGCGGGGAGTCGCTGCCGACGCGGTACAGGGTCTGCTTGATCGCCAGGACGTCCGGGTCTGCGGCGGCCTGCCGAAGGAGCTCCATCACCGACTGGAATGACTCGTAGGGGTGGTGCAGCAGCACGTCACGCCGGCCGATGACGTCGAATACGTTCGTTCCCTGGCTGAGCTGAGGCGAGAGCCTCGGTGTAAATGGCCTGAACTTGAGGTCTGGTCGTTCAACCTGATCGAAGATGGAGACGACGCGACTGAGATTGACTGGCCCGGCGCAGCGATAGACGTCCTGCTCGTGCAGTTCGAAATTGGTGATGAGCAGGTCGGTGATCGGCTTGGGGCAGTTTTCGGCGACTTCGAGGCGGACCGGCCGCGCGAATCCGCGCTCGGCCAATTCAGCCGACAGCGCATTGGCCAGGTTCTCGACCTCCTCCTCTTCAACGCTGAGTTCGCTGTTGCGCGTGACGCGGAATTGAAAGGAGCCCTGCACCCTGAAGCCAGGAAACATCTCATCGGCAAATTGCTGCAACAGGCCAGCCAGGAAGACGAATTCATAGGGTGCGTCGGCAACTTGCTCGGGTAGCCGGATCAGGCGCGGTAGCGAACGGGGCGCGCGCACGAGCGCCATGTGCCCTGCGCGCCCGAAGGCATCGCGTCCCTCGAGGACCACGGCGATGTTGAGGCTCTTGTTGAGGATTCGCGGAAACGGATGGGCGGGATCCAGGCCCAAGGGGGACAGCACGGGCAGGATCTCTTTGCGGAAATATCCCTGCAGCCAGCGTCGTTGGCGGGCGTTCCAGCGATCCCGCGTGAGGAAGCGGATGCCCTCCTCGGCCAACGCGGGCTGAAGTTCCTCCGACCATACCCGGTATTGCTCGGCCACCAGTTCGAGCGCTCGCTCGCGGATACGCGCGAGCACTTCGTTTGGAGCCAATCCATCCGGCCCGGTACGGGCATCGCCGAAGCTGATGTGCTGCCGCAGCACGGCTACGCGGACTTCGAAGAATTCGTCGAGGTTGCTCGATGAAATGCACAGGAACCGCATGCGTTCCAGCAATGGCATGCGCGGATCTCGCGCCTGTGCAAGCACGCGGAAATTGAACTCCAGCGCCGCCAGCTCGCGGTTGAGGTACAGCTCAGGGCGATTGAGGTCCAGCGTGGCGTCCATAGTCGAGTCCGGGCAGCACACCAGCATCGCGCGCCATGGTCCACGCGGCAAGCGGCGCGTCCGCCAAGGCGTTCAGCCGGCAGTTTGCGAGCGGATCACGCCTCGCCCTGTGCCTCCGGTTGCGGCGCCAATAGGCGCTGCGCCGGGAATACAGCGGTAAATGTGGAACCCCGCCCAGGCTCGCTGCTGATCCGGATCTGGCCCTGGTGCCTGCCCAGTGCGTGCTTGACGATCGACAGCCCCAATCCGGTGCCGCCGAGATCCCGGGAACGGCTGGAAGACACCCGGTAGAAGCGCTCGGTCAGGCGCTCGATGTGGTGCGCGGGAATGCCGTAGCCCGTATCGATCACGGAAAATGCGCCCTGGCCGTCCGCGAGCCGCTCCCACCGGATGCGGATCGATCCCCCGCTTGGCGTATAGCGGACTGCATTGCTCACGAGGTTGGAGAATGCACTGTGGAGATCCTTGAGTGAGCCACGCAGGTCAGCGTCGGTGGCTCTTTCCAGGCTGATGGCGTGGCGCCCCTGGCTTAGTGCTTCGGCTTCCCGGCGCAGCGTCGCGAGCAGGGGGGCCATCGCCACGGGTTCTTCGCTGAAATCGCTGTGCGTTTCCAGCCGCGAAAGCGTCAGGAGATCCTCGACGATCTGGGCCATGCGCTTGGACTGGCCGCGCATGTCGCCCAGCACGGCG
>JAJYPJ010000074.1 GCA_021795435.1 Pseudomonadota bacterium | reverse complement strand
ATAGCGAACGGTCGTTCGTTCTGTTGAGAACGCGGCATCAACACCGGGGACTCCGCTCGCGAACACAACATCACAACATCAAGGCGCCCACCGAAGGTGCCTCAACCTGAGGGAGGAGTTCGGCCATGTGCACGAACCAGAAGTCGCTCGCAGTGAGTCTGCTCGCGGCGTCGATCACACTCGCGTTCACGTTCAATGCGCACGCAGCACCGCCCGCGTCGCTCGCACCTGGAGCACAGGCTACGGCGACCACACCGATGGCTCGGGATCCAGCCAGCAGCCAGCGCGGCCGTCATCGGCCGAAGGTGCAAGCGACCCTGCCGACCGT
Organism: Pseudomonadota bacterium; assembly: GCA_021795435.1. Lineage (GTDB taxonomy): Bacteria > Pseudomonadota > Gammaproteobacteria > Xanthomonadales > Rhodanobacteraceae > Metallibacterium. The sequence goes on along the minus strand of JAJYPJ010000074.1, from coordinate 6,622 downwards.
TATCGTCACCGCGACGCGCCGGCGCGAGTCGCTGCAAAACGTGCCGGGCGGGGTGACTGCGTTGACCGGGTCGTTCCTCGATCGGATCCATGCGCAGAGCTTCGAGCAGTTTGCGCCCTTCGTGCCGGGGCTGAGTTTCGAATCACTGGGACCCACCAGCGACCTGGTGGCGATTCGCGGCGTCACGACGGGAGGTAGCCAGTTGAGCAGTGGCATCGGCATGTATCTGGACGAAGTGCCGATCGGTGCCAGCACCCCGTTCGGCCTGGGCTTTCAGACCCTGCCGATCAACACCTTCGACCTGAACCGCGTCGAGGTGCTGAACGGTCCGCAGGGCACGCTGTATGGCGCCAACGCGCTGGGCGGTGCGATCAAGTACGTGGCCAATGCACCCAATCTCGACGATTTCGGCGCGCTGGGCGATTTCGGCGTGTCGAGTACCGACCACGCCGGTACCAACGACAACGCCGATGCGATGATCAACATCCCGCTGGTGCCGGGCAAGATCGCCATCCGCGCCGATGGCATCCAGGCATTTCAATCCAGTTTCGGCCAGAACACCCTGCTGGGCACCAAGGACCAGGGCTCCGCGCGGACGCTCGCCGGTCGCATCCAGGTGCTGGCGCAGATCAACCCGGACCTCAGCGTCAACCTCACCGCGTTCTCGCAGAACATCCACGGCAATGGCTTGAACGTCGACTTCCGCAACATCGCCACGGGGCAGCCCGTGTTCGGAACGTACCAGCAGGAGTACAGCCTGAATCAGCCTGCGGATTCCTCGTTGCGCATGTACTCGGCCGTGGTCGACTGGAACCTGCACTGGGCCAAGTTGACTTCGATCACCGCGTACCAGATCGACCATGGCAAGTATTTGGATGACCTCAGCGATGTGTACAACCCGCTGCTCGCGCCGATCTTCGGCGTCCAGTCCTACGGATTGTTCGTACGCACCAACACGCGCAAGTACACGCAGGAAATTCGCCTGGCGTCTTATCAGGACAAGGCGTTCCAGTGGCTGATCGGCGGCTTCTACACCCACGAGGCGACGCACGAGCTGGTCAACCTGCAGGACGACTCCAACGCCAACGGCACGCTGTTCGGCTACTCCCCGTTCTACGGGATCCTGCCCAGCATCTACCAGGAAGTATCCATCTTCGCCGATGGCACGCATTACTTCACGGACCGATTCGATGTGACCCTGGGGGTGCGCTACAGCAGGAACCGCCAGCACTACCAGCAGTTCGCCAACGGTCTGCTGGTCGTGCCGACCGATCCGGCGCTGGTCACGCACGAAGACGCGACATCCAATCAAAGCGTGGCCACGTACCTGATCAATCCGCGCTACCGCCTCTCCCGGCACGTGATGCTGTACGGCAAGATCGCCAGCGGGTATCGCCCCGGCGGTCCCAACTTCGTGCTGGCGCTGGGGCATGGCGCACCGACCTTCCAGCCGGACAAACTATGGAACTACGAGTTGGGTGAGAAAGCGACCTTCCTCGATGACCGGCTGCTGCTCAACGCCGATGTCTACGACATCCACTGGTCGCGTATCCAGTTGACGGTCAACAATGGCGGCATCAACCAGATCGAGAACGGCGGCAGCGCGCGCATCAAGGGCCTGGAGTTCAGCACGGCATACAAGTTGACATCGGCCCTGACCTTGTCGGGCTCCGGTTCCTACACCGATGCGAAACTGACGTCGGCGGTTCCGGCGCTGGGCCTGTATCAACCCGGTGCGCGACTGCCACTGTCGCCGAAATACAACGTCGCGTTGGCGGCGAACTACGATTTCCCGATCAGCTACCGCTACAACGGCGACCTCACGGTAACCGACAGCTACATCGGCAATCGCACGGCGGGCTATGCCGGCAGCCTGGTCAGCCCGGTCTATCGACTGCCCGGCTACAACACGCTCGATTTCGACCTGGCCGTGTTCGCGCCGCATGGCATCCAGGTCGATGCCTACGTGCACAACCTGTTCGACAAGGTCGGGCAGGTGTCGGCGGCGACAACCGCGAACGAGTACGACCCCACGGCACCGGTCCCGGTCACCCTGTCGATGCCCAGGACCATCGGCGTCGATGTGAAGATCGCGCTGGGTAATCCGTACTGAACCGGGAACCAGCCATGTCAGTCATTGCATCCCCTGGCGGCCTGTTTCGCCAGGCCACGACCAGCTCTGGCGGCATCCTGGGCCTGGTCAACGAAGGCGTGATCCAGTTCAAGGGCGTGCCTTATGGCGCGCCGACGGGAGGCAAGTGGCGCTATCAGATGCCGCAGCGCCCAACCGCCTGGCGGGGCGTGCGCGAATGCTTCGGCTACGGACCGATCTGCCCACAAGTGCCGACCAGCATCGCCAACGAGTACGGGCGCCTGATCCAGTTCGACATGGTCGCCGCGGAAGGCGGCATCAGCGAAGACTGCCTGCACCTGAACCTCTGGACCTGCGGCCTGCGCGATGGACGCAAGCGACCGGTGATCGTGTCGATCCACGGCGGTGCGTTCTCGATCGCTTCGGGTAATGCGCGCATCTACGATGGCGCACGGCTGGCGCAGTCCGGTGACGTCGTCGTGGTGACGCTATCGCACCGACTTGCGAGCTTCGGATATTTGAACCTGCCGGATCTGGACGGCGCATCCGGGATTCCTGCTGCGGCAAATCCCGGGCTTGCCGATCTCGTGCTGGGGCTGCAGTGGGTGCGCGAGAACATCGAGAACTTCGGCGGCGATCCCGGGCGCGTGATGATCTGGGGCCAGTCCGGGGGCGGCTGGAAAGTCAGCGCACTGCTGGCGCTGCCGGCGGCGCGGGGTTTGTTCTCCAGTGCAGTCGTGCAGAGTGGCTCCCTGACCCGGTTTCTGGAGCGCGACGCGGCGGTGGCGGTTGCGGAGGGCTTCATCGCGGCGCTGGGTCTGACCCCGCACAATCTCGAGAAACTGCGCACCCTGCCATGGCCGGCACTCCTGGAGGCGCAGGCCAAGGTTGGCGCGCAAGCCTTCATGCCATTTCTGGACGGCGAGTTCATCACCCGGCACGCCTTCGATCCTGCCGCTCCCGCGGAGAGCGCGAACGTGCCGTTGATCGTCTCGACGACCCGCGACGATGCCGGGCTGTTCTTCAACGATTTCGCGCTCGATGAAGCGGGTCTGATGGGTCTCCTGCGCCAGCAATTTGGCGAGCGTGCGAACGACATCCGGGCGCTGTATCGCGAACACGCGCACGCCGCATCGCCGTTCCTGCTGCGTGCACGCATCATTACCGACGCCGGGTTCAGGCGCTTTGCCTACACGCAGGCCGAGCGCAAAGCCCAACAGGGCGCTGCACCGGTCTACGTCTATCAATGGAACTGGTCGTCTCCGGCATATGAAGGCAAGTTCGGTGCCGCCCACGCCATTGATGTTGCCGCGGGATTCGGCAATGCGCGCGATGCCATCCTGGGCAGCGGCTGCGAGCCCGGACGCTCGCTGAGCCACGTGCTGTCGAGCATGTTGATCCGCTTTGCCTCGACCAGGGAACCTGGCCCAGTCGCTGGTGTCGCCTGGGCACCGTATGCATCAGCGCAGCGCAACTGCCTCTTGATCGATGATCCAGTCACCCTGGCCAAGGATCCCGATCACGAGATCCGCGCGTTCTGGGAGCGTCAGCCACCGCCAACCAGCGTCCTTGGATAGTCGTTCGAGCCCGCAGGATCGCTTGCGGCACGCCGTGGTGATCGACTTCAAAGTCCACGATTCCGGGATGACCCGCTGGACAGTATGGCTTTCGCGGTGTGTGCCGACACCCAGCGGACCATCAGCGCGGATTGGCAAGATGCCAGAGTCGCATGCATGTGCGAGGCCTGCGCTCAGCGTTCGGTTTCCACCGAGGTGGTCAGCATGCAGAACGATCGTCGAAACGACGCCCTTGCCAACTTGCTGATCTGCGCGTGACCGGGCCCGAGTTCGAGCAGATCCTGCTGTTGCCTGCCGCGCAGCGAAACTAGCGGGCGGCAGGACGCGCGCTTCTCCGGCCCGGCCATGGATCCGCTGGCGGAGTCAGCCACATACGACCCGCAGAGCGCGGCAATCAGCTCGGCCTGCACGGCGCGTGTTCAACAACTACGTGCGCAACATCAGGGGCTCCCCCAGCTGCGGCATGCACCGCAGCGCTGCAGGCCGGGGCCAAGATGAGCGGGCAAGAAGGTTGCGCGGATCACCGGGGGAGCCCCGGATGGCCGTGCTCGTGGCGAACACCACCAGTTGCGGACGCAGCGGTTTGTCGTTCCGCGCTCCGTGGCCGGCAATAGATGTCGCACACCGTCGCTGCGACATACCCTGCCGCCGTCGCGAAGGCGCCACCGCCGGGGATGGCTGCGTCCGTCTCGGGATCGACTTGCTCCGAGACGATACCCCCGTCCCAAGGACTTGCCAGCAAAATCTTCAGCGCTTGCGCCCGTCCGGCCCGCAGCCGCAACTCATCGGCAATCATCCAACTGGTCGTATACGGCAGCCGGTAGCTCCCGGGCAAGCCGTATGGCTTGCCGACGTTAGAGTATTGGAAGAATTTCGAATGCAGCCACTGGTAGGTCCTGCGAAACACCGGATCGTTCTGGCCGACGAATCCCAACGCCGGCAGTTCCACGATCGAACCGGGTGGAACATTGTCGAACTTGTACTGCTTGCCATTCCACCCAAACGCAAAGATCGGTCCTTGCGTGCCGGGTGCCCCCGTAGCCACGAGGTGGCGCATGATCGCCCCGCGCAGCTGCGCGGCACGGGAATCGATCCGCTCCGCAACTGCCGGATCGCCAATTGCGCGATAGAGCGCTGCCGCATCCCGCAGCGCGCGCCAGACGAGTGCGTTGTCATAGGTCTCGTAGGACGAACGACGGAACTCATCCTGCGAGTCCTGCTCCGTCCAGTACAAACCCGCCAACCCTCGATGCGCAGCCAGTTTCTTCAGCAACGTCCGGAGCGCTTCCTGATGTTGGCGCACGTAAGCGCTGTTGTGGGTTTTCTGCCAATACTCGAACAGGGCGATGATGGGTGCCGCACTCTCGTCGAGCTCGTAGCCGGGCTCCAGCACTGTTCCATCGATGAAGCGGCTGTGGGTCCCGGCGTTCCGTAGCTGGGTGCCGAGCGCGTAGTCCAGCGCACGGCGGGCACGCTGGACATCGGTGTCCAACAGCGCCGGAAAGCTCCACAGCATTGCGTCGCGATCCCAGTAGGCCGCCGCGACGTAGTAGCGCGGCGACCGCGAGGTCACACCGACGAACTGCTCCGTGTCGAGGGTTCTCCCCCAAGCGAAGAACGACGAGAACAGCAGGTTGCGGTTCATGAACTCGTCGAGCTTCGGGTTACCCGTGGTGCGCAAGCGCGGCTGCAGCCACCGCCGCTCGCTGTCAAGTACAGCCGCGCTACCCCAATCCGCCAATTCCGAATCGAGGACGTTCGCGGCATATTGAGCGCTGTCCTTGGTAAGTCCGACCGAAAGCGTGAAGTTCGCCGTGGCATGTTGTCCCGGGGCAAGGACGCGCCGGCATTCGATCGTGTAGGCATCGCCAGTGCGATGCGAATCCGCGCAGTCTGGGTGTCCCAATGCCCATGCAAATACCGTGTCGCTTTCCACGAAGTTGAACACGTGAACGCGCGGAACCCACGGTGGAGCCGGTGATTGCAGGCGCTGCCCGATGATCATCGAGGGGTGGTAAATGACACGCGCCAGCCCGCCCCAGCGGGCAGTCAGGCCGAAATTCACGTGCTGGGCTGTTTTGCCGCTGTTGACGAGGACGATTCGAATCCACGCCGCTCTCGCGTGCGGCGGCGTGACGTACGTTATCGTCACATGCACCGATCCGATATGGGCACTGGCGACCGGTATCCAGTAGTCGATCAGGCGCCAACTCGAAATATGCAGGCTGCCGGAGCCTGCACCGACCGAGACCCAGGGCGCGACGGCGGGGATCCGCTTCTGCTCCGGGATCACCGTCTGTCCAGGCCCGGAGTTCGGGGTTCCCGAACCCTGCACTTGCAGCAGGCCGCGTTCCCGCATGGACAGAACGTTAAAGCTCACGATCGCTCCGTCATCCTCGCGAATCTCGGGAAGCGCGATCCAATTGTTCCCTGTGGCCAGCACGGCGTCCGGCTGGAATTTCAGCGGAGGACCCTCCGACGGTTGCGCCGTGGCACAGAAACCCTGTACGGGAGCGAGCGCCAGTGCCACCCAAACCAGCAATAGGGCCAGCCGCGCCGAACACCCCTCATGCGTACCTGCTTGCATGACCATCTCTCTACTGGATGTCGTTTCTATGGTAGTCGCATAACGGTCACCCGCGTATCACTCGGCCAGTCGGCACATCGCCTCGTGGCCGATGCGCGCTGTACAGGAGGGGAATTCGCCCGCACTTTCGCGCCTATCCACAGCGGTACGGGGCAGTGTGTTTAGGCTTGATCGGCGCCGTGCCTGAAGGTTTTGGCAGGCCACTGCGCACGAATGCCCAGGCGCGTTGCGGCATGCCGGAATCAGGCCTGCGCGCCCAGCATGCGTTCGACATAGCGCGCCAGCAGGTCGACTTCCAGGTTGACCGCGTCGCCCGCTGCGCGCTGGCCGAAACAGGTGTGCTCGAGCGTGTGCGGGATCAGGTTG
>JAJYPJ010000020.1 GCA_021795435.1 Pseudomonadota bacterium | reverse complement strand
AAACGATTGGCCTGCAAACGCGGGCTTGGGGAAGCCGCATGACATGGCCTCGTCGCGGCATCCGTGATGCAGCAATTGCCATGAGGCATGCCCTCAGGTCGCGACACCAATGCACTCGGGTTCGTAGTCCCTTAGCGCACGCCGTGCATCAACTTCACGATCCATGGCGCGGCAAGCAAATAAATCAGGGCGATGCCGAGCCCACCGTACAGCAGCCACTCGAAGACATGCGCATAGGCTTGAATGCCCCCGGTCGTCGTCAGCGCCGCGATCTGGCCCGACAGGTCATAAGAGACACTGACGCCGAAGAACCAGCCTCCCATGGCCAGCGATGCCTCGTCGTGCGCGGCGAGCTTCCCTATGACGCCGTAGCCGATCGGCGACAACGCCAATTCGCCTATGGTCGAGCCCAAGTAGCATAAAAGCAGTGTCCAAGCGGCGACTTTGCCATCTGGCAACTGCAGGCGCTGGACGGCGTAGACCAGCACGCCGTAGCCCAATGCGACAAGAAGCAATCCGATGCCGAACTTGCGCGGCGTCGATGGATTGATGCCGCGCTGGTCGAGCCAAGGCCACAGGACCGCCATGAACGGCGCGAAGATCAGGATATAAAGCGGATTCACCGACTGGAACAGCAGGTAATTCCACGAAAGGCCGAGCAGGTGACCGCGCCACATGGGAGCAACGTAGTCTCGCGCAAAGAAGTTAAGCGCGCTCGCGCTCAGCAGGCTCATGGCCCAGAACAGCACCATCGCGACAAACAGGAGCAACAGCGCGATGTAGCGCTGGCCCTGCACGCGATCGCCACGACGCACGCTGCTTGCGAGGAAGTACAGCACCAACAGACCAATCAGCGTGTATACGACTCGGTTCATCGCCGTTGGATGTGCCAGCAGCCAGGCGCAAGGCAGCACCAACAAGAGTGTCGCCAGGGTCACGGCGGGGGTCGACCACGCGCGCTTGAAGCGGACGACGTCGCGGGCGCCTGGCAGTCGTTGATGCCTCAACTCGAAGACGAGCGCGGCGACGATTGCGCCTGCGGCCGCGGCCAGGAATCCCCACCGGAAGCCATACGTCGCACCGATCCAGGATGCACACGCGAATGGCGCGATGAAGGCCCCGAAGTTGATCGCCATGTAAAACAACGTATAGCCCGCGTCGCGCTTGGGATCCTCCTTTGCATAGTTGCGGCCGACCAGAACCGTGAGCGGGATGCCAAGGCCAATGGCCAGCACGAAGAACGCCAGGGAAAGTGTGAAGACCTCACGGTTGGGTACCGTCATGCCCAGGAGCCCGGGAATGATCAGCCAGAGCGATAACCGTAGTGCCTGCACCTCACCTAGGACGTTGTCGGCGACCCAGCCACCCAGGATGGCTGTCGCATAGGCCAGTGCCCCGAATCCCGCGAAAAGGTAATTGGCCTGGGCCAGAGCTTCGTCATGCGGCAGGCTGGCAAAGAACGTATCGGCGGCGTAGGGCGCCAGGAACGCGCGGAACCCGTAAAAGGCAAAGTTGGTGCCAACCGTGACCGCCAGCAACATCCAGACTAGGCCGGGATGGCCCAGGAACTTACCGGAATCCGGTAGATCGTAGTCGCGCGAGTCGCCGCCTGTGTGCATGATCAGCCCTCATCCAACGGCTGATCCAAGCCAGCCAGCGCCGGACCATACCGATGCGACCCGCGTCACGGCAAGCCGCGGCGCACGATGACTTCAGGCTCGGGGCACCGCCAGCACGGGGCGCCCCAAAACGGTCCGCACTTCAAGCAGCTCCGGGAAGAAGGTCAGATCCAATGCCTGCCGCAGGAACCCCACGCCGCTCGATCCACCAGTGCCGCGGCGATAGCCAATGATCCGCTCCACGGTCTTCATGTGACGGAAGCGCCAGAGCTGGAAACTCTCTTCCACGTCGATGAGCTGCTCGCACAGGGCATATGCAGGCCAGTGCGCGCGGGTATCCTCGTAGATACGCTGAAACATCGGCACCAGCCCCTCGTGGCGCTGGTATGGCTGCGACCAGTCACGCTCGACACAGGCATCAGGCACCGCGTGGCCACGACGCGCCAAATGCCGCAGGAATTCATCATATAGACTGGGTGCCTCAAGCAAGCGACGCAGGCTCGCCTGACCCTCGGCATCGTGCGCAAAAACCGCCAGCATGTCGGCATTCTTGTTGCCCAGCAGGAATTCGATGCTGCGGTACTGGATTGACTGGAAGCCCGATGCGGGACCCAACACCCCCCGGAATTCAAGGTATTCGGTGGGGGTCAGCGTCTCCAAGACGGCCCACTGCTCGAACAACTGGCGCTGTACTTGCTTCACTCGGGCCAGGATCTTGGCACAAGGTTCCAGATCGTCCCGTTGGAGGTGGAGCAAGGCTGCTTGGAGCTCATGGATGATCAGTTTCATCCAGAGTTCGGAAACCTGATGCTGGACGATAAAGAGCATCTCGTCATGGTGCTCGGGGTTCGAACGGGGATGCTGAGCCGAAAGCAGCGTCTGCAGGTCGAGATAGCCCGCATACGTCGTCGCGCCGGCCAAATCACGCTGGATTCCCGGTTCAAGCTCACGGCGGTTCTCTTCGCGCATCAACGACTCCTTCACGTCGGGGGATTATCGTCATGCCAGCGCGATGCCCCGGGGTTGCTGCTGCACCGTGCCTTGCCGGTACCGCGTGCAGCCTGTTAATAATAGTGGGTTCAGCGGACGCGCTGGCGCGCACTGGATCGCACCCGCGCCCTTTCAACACTGGCTTACCGCCACCGGCTCCGCCGCGTCCATACCGGGAGATTCGCCCGTGTCCACTTGTGCAACTTTCCAGATCGAGCATCTGCAGTGCCTTGATGCCAACGGCAAGCTACGATCCAACGCGCCTGCATTGGCCAAGGATCTAGCGACCTTAGTCAATCTATACAAGCAGATGTTGTACGTCAGGATTTTCGATGCGAAGGCCGTCGCACTGCAGCGCACCGGCAAACTGGGTACCTACGCCTCCTGCCTCGGCCACGAGGCGGTTCATGTCGGCATCGGATCCGCGATGCGACCCGAGGATTGCTTCGCGCCGAGCTATCGCGAATACGGGGCCCAATTCTGCCGGGGCGTGCAGGCACGCGAGGTACTGATGTACTGGGGCGGCGACGAACGCGGCAATGATTATGCGGTCCCGCGCCATGACTTTGCCTGGTGTGTGCCCATCGCCACGCAATGCCTGCACGCTGCAGGTGCAGCGCTTGCCTACAAGCTTCGAGGTGAACCGCGAGTGGCAGTGTGTTGCGTAGGCGACGGTGGTTCGTCCAAGGCGGATTTTTACGGCGCCATCAACGTGACAGGCGCCATGGCGCTGCCATTGGTCGCGGTCATCATCAACAACCAATGGGCGATTTCGGTGCCGCGGAAGTCACAAACCGGCGCACAGACCCTTGCGCAGAAGGGCATTGCCGCCGGATTGCCGTGCCTGCAGGTCGACGGCAACGACCTGATCGCCGTGCGCACCGCGATGGATGCGGCCCTTGATCGAGCCCGGCGAGGTGAGGGAGGCACCGTGATCGAGGCGGTCACGTACAGGCTCTCAGACCACACAACGGCCGATGATGCACGTCGCTATCGGGATGACGCGGAAGTCAAGGCAGCGTGGACGCTCGAGCCGATGAAGAGACTGCGCGCCTACCTCGAGGCTTGCAAGGCTTGGGATGAACGACAGGAGGACACGTGGAAGGCCGAATGCGCGAATCGGGTTGACACCGAAGTCAACGCCTATCTCGAGAGTACTGCGCAACCGGTAACCGCAATGTTCGACTACACCTATGCCGAGTTGCCGATGGATTTGGCTCGCCAGCGCGAGGCGGCACTGGCTGCAGAGCAGGGACACTGAGGAACGCCCATGGCACAGATCACATTAATCGAGGCAGTTACGCAGGCGCTCGCTTGGGAATTGGCGCACGACCCCGCGGTCGTCGTTCTCGGTGAAGATGTTGGCGTTAATGGCGGTGTATTCCGCGCGACGCAGGGCCTGCAACAGAAGTTCGGCGCCGACCGCGTAATCGATACGCCGCTGGATGAAACGACGATCGCCGGCCTCACCGTGGGCATGGCCACGCAAGGCATGAAGCCCGTCGCCGAGGCCCAGTTTGAGGGCTTCATCTACCCGATGATGGAGCACATCGCTTGCCACGCTGCACGCATGCGTACGCGAACCCGCGGCCGTCTGAACGTACCGGCGGTGTGGCGCGCCCCATGGGGTGGCGGCATCCGCGCACCCGAGCACCATTCCGAAGCCAATGAGCATCTCTTCACCAATATCCCGGGGCTCCGCGTCGTGATGCCCTCGTCGCCATCGCGCGCCTACGGCCTGCTGTTGGCGGCGATTCGTGATCCCGATCCGGTAATGTTCTTCGAACCCAAGCGAATCTACCGCCAGTACAAGGAGGAGGTGCCGGACGACGGCGAAGCGCTGCCGCTCGACGTGTGCTTCATCCTGCGCGACGGCACTGACGTGACGCTCGTGACGTGGGGCGCCCAAGTCAAAGAAACATTGGAAGCAGCCGATGCGCTCGCGAAGGAAGGTATCAGCGCGGAAGTGATCGACCTGGCCACCATCAAACCATTGGACTTTGACACGATCGCCGAATCGGTGGCCAAGACGCACCACTGCGTGATCGTGCACGAAGCGCCGCGAACTGCAGGGTTCGGTGCTGAAGTCGCCGCGCGCCTGGCCGAGCATTCGATGTATGACCTGCTAGCGCCGGTTGAGCGCGTGGCTGGCTACGACACGCACATTCCACTGTTCCGCTTGGAAATGAAGTACCTGCCAAGCGTGCAGCGAATCGTCGATGCTGCCAAACGCACGCTGGCTGCCGGCTAATTCCCTTTTCTGACGGTAATCGACCATGGCCGATAACAAGACATTCCACCTGCCCGACCTCGGTGAAGGTTTGCCCGACGCCACCATCGTTGAATGGCTGGTGAAGGAAGGCGCTACCGTGCGCCTAGACGAACCGCTTGTTTCGATGGAAACGGCCAAGGCTGTGGTGGAGGTGCCATCGCCCTACTCTGGAAGGCTGGTGAAGCAGCACGGGGCCAACGGCGACGTCATCACGACCGGCGCAGCGCTTGCCGAGTTCGAAATCGACGCCAAGCTTCCACAGCGTGCCGAAGCACAATCCACCGGACACCATCATGCATCTGCCGCTGCGAGTAACCATGGCGGTGCCGACAATGATCGCAAGGACAACGCACCCGGCGAGGGCGCTGCCGCCGGCAGCGGCGACGCCGGCACCGTAGTTGGCGCCATGCAAAGCTCGGATGCCGTGCTTACGGAACAGGCCGTCACAGTGGGTGGTGTCAGAGCCGTGCCCGCCGTGCGCGCGCTGGCCAGGAAAATGGGCGTGGACTTGGCGCACGTCACGCCCACGGGGGCCGGTGGCGTGGTCACCATGACCGACGTCAAGCAGGCCGCGACCGCCGGCACGGCGCGTCCCCGCGCGCCGCAACCGGCTGCCCCTGCACGCACGGCGGCTGCGGCTGCAGCGCCCGCCCCGGTGGCGCGCACAGCGCTGTCCGCCAGCGGCAAGCCGGTGCGCACCAGCCCGCCCGCCGCGCAGGCCGTGTTGGGCCAGCCCGAACAGCTCAAAGGCATGCGCCGCACCATGGCGCGCGTCATGGCCGAGTCGCATGCGCAAGTGGTACCCACCAGCATCGTCGACGATGCCGACCTGCACGCCTGGGCACCCGGCAACGACATCACCGTGCGCCTGCTGCGCGCACTGGTGGTGGCCTGCAAGACGGTGCCGGCGCTCAACGCCTGGTTCGATGGCACCAACCTCACGCGGACATTGCATCCGCACGTTGACGTTGGACTTGCCGTGGATACAGAGGAAGGCCTGTTCGTGCCAGCTCTTCGCAATGCGGACCGACTGGATGCCGCCGGACTCCGCGCAGCGGTCAATCGTGCACGGGCGGAGGTGATGGACCGGTCCATCGCACCCTCTGAACTGAGCGGTTATACGATCATGCTCTCCAACTTTGGCATGTTCGCGGGGCGATACGCTTCGCCGGTCATCGTGCCTCCCTGCGTGGCAATCCTTGGTGCAGGCAAACTGCACCACGTTGCCGTTCCAGTGCTTGGAGGTTTCGAGGCACACCGCGTGATGCCTTTATCACTGACATTCGACCACCGCGCCGCCACCGGTGGCGAGGCTGCTCGGTTCCTCAAGGCGGTAATCGACGATTTGGCAGCGGCGCACTAGATGGAAAGTGCGATGCTCGTGGCGCTTGCACCGCCAGCGCCACACTGTCGTCGTTGGGAAGCGAACGTCAGTCGCGTCCCAGATGCACGGACGGTGGATACGGCTTGCGCTGGCGAACAGCCAGCGTTCGTCGATTCGATATGACCGACACCGAACACCCATAGCAGGTGGATGCTCCATCGAGTCGCTTGGGTCAGCGGGCACGAGGCGGAGTCGCCCATGTCACGACAAGGTCCTATCCGGCCGCCCCTTCAATCGCGCTGCGGCTCATTGTTGTCACCCTGGATCCGGATAGTTCGCAGGACACGCACCCCGTGGCCTCGATGTGTATCAGGCGGGTTCGTCCGTGGACCGCATGTTGGCCCAAGGTCTCGCGATGGATCTCACGCGTCGGCGCGTTCGATACGCTGCTCAATGGCGCCAAAGACGCTTTGACCCATGGCATCGAGGATTTCAATTCGTAGAACGTCGCCGAATTGCAGAAACGGCGTCTTCGGTTGGCCGTCGCGCAGGGTTTCCACGGTCCGTTGCTCCGCCAGACACGATGCGCCCTTGCCGAGGTCCTGATTGGCGATCGTGCCGGAACCAACGAGCGTGCCTGCCATCAGCGGACGCGTCTTCGCTGCATGGGCAATCAACTCGGCGAAGTTGAATTGCATGTCGACGCCGCAATCCGCCTCACCAAGCCAACGCCCGTTGATCCAGGTTCGCATTGGCAGGTGAACCTTTGCACTGCTCCATGCGTCGCCAAGTTCGTCTGGGGTTACGAAAACCGGTGACAGCGATGAGCGCGGTTTGGACTGCAGAAAGCCGAAACCTTTGGCCAATTCCGCAGGAATGAGGTTGCGCAAACTCACATCGTTGACGAGCCCGACAAGCTGGATGTGTCTATCCGCATGCGCGGCGGACGTGCCCATCGGCACGTCATCGGTAACAACCACGACCTCCGCTTCAAGGTCGATTCCCCAGTCGCTGCTGCTGGCCAGGACCGGGTCGCGAGGCCCGTAGAAGCTTGCGCAGGTCGCCTGATACATGAGTGGATCGGTGTAAAAAGCAGGCGGCATCTCCGCGCCGCGCGCTCGACGTACTCGCTCGACGTGAGGGAGATAGGCGGATCCATCGATGAACTCATAGGCGCGTGGCAGGGGCGCGGCCAGTTGCGCGACATCAACCAGGAATTCGTCACGAACCATGCCGGCTCCGAGGCGCTCGGCCAACTCATTGAGAAGTGGCGCGCAGCGCTGCCATTCATCGAGTGCAGCCTGCAGCGTGGGCGCAATGCTTGTAGCTCGGACAGCTCTGACAAGATCTCGGGATACGACGATCAGCGTACCATCGCGACCGCCTTGCTTCAGGGTTGCCAGTTTCATTAAAGGTCCTGGTGCGACGCAGATGAAGACAAACGCCAGCGTGACGCTGACTGGAAATTCGCGAATGAACGCGGCGGCGCAGTTACCCGCGCCCTCAGCGCACCGCGGGATTGAAATGCTTCCCCAAGCCCTGCCAACAACGCCAGTAGTCGGCCTGCAACTCCGGCAGGTCGAGCGCTTGCTCGGTCACATGCAGCGGGGATCGCGTCTCAAACATGAAGGCCATGGTCCCCGTGACATGCTGGGGTTTGCTGGTATCGAGCGCGATGGCCTTGTCGTAGCTGGCGGCGTCTGGACCGTGGCCACTCATGCAGTTGTGGAGACTCGCGCCACCCGGAGCGAACCCGCCCTTGTCATCCCTACCCGCGGTCTTGGCGTCATATTCACCAGTGACCAGGCCCATGAACTCGCTGGCCACGTTGCGGTGGAACCACGGTGGACGGAAGGTATGCTCGGCCACGAGCCAGCGCGGGGGGAAGATCACGAAATCCATGTTTGCCGTACCGGGCGTGTCGCTCGGCGAAGTCAACACGGTGAAAATCGATGGATCCGGATGATCGTAGCTGATTGAGCCGATTGTATTGAATCGGCGCAGGTCGTACTTCATGGGCACGGCGTTGCCGTGCCATGCCACCACGTCCAACGGCGAATGGTCGATGCTCGCGCGCCAGAGGTGCCCTTGGAACTTCGCGACTAGTTCGAACTCGCCTTCGAGGTCCTCAAAGCACGCTTGCGGCGCCAAGAAGTCGCGCGCGTTGGCCAAGCCATTGGCGCCCAATGGTCCCAAGTCGGGCAGGCGCAACGGTGCGCCGAAGTTCTCCGCGACATAACCGCGCGCGACCGCATCCAATGGCCTGACGGCGAAGCGAAGCCCCCTGGGAATCAGGGCGATCTCCTGCGGTTCGAGGTGGAGAACGCCCAACTCCGTAGCGATATGTAGCCGGCCCTGTTGCGGGACCACCAGCAACTCGGCATCAGCATCATAGAAATAACGTCCACGCATCGGCTGATTACAGGCATAGACATGGATGCCCACGCCCACCTGCGAAGCGGCGTCACCGCTGCCGGCTAAAGCCATCATCCCGTCTAGGAAATCCACCGGCTTTTCCGGCCACGGGAATGGATCCCATCGCAACTGGTTTGGCGTCGCCGGCTGTTCGCGGAAGCGATTGTGAAACCGATGCTCCGGCAGGAGCGCAAACGGCGCATGCATGGCACTGGGTCGGATGCGGTACATCCATGTACGCCGGTTGGCATGGCGTGGCGCGGTAAACGCGGTCACCGATAGTTGCTCGGCATACAGGCCGTATGAGACTCGCTGTGGAGAGTTCTGTCCAACCGGTAACGCGCCCGGCAATGCCTCGCTCGCAAACTCGTTGCCGAAACCCTCCTGATAGCGAGGCGTTGCGCCATGCTGCGCGTTCGGGTTGGGTTGTGCATTCATCATCGCGAGACCTCAAGCCAGCAATTGCTGCTCAGGCGCACTCAGAGCACGCCACGCCGCATCTGATCACGTTCGATCGATTCGAAGAGCGCCTGGAAGTTTCCCTCACCAAAACCCTGATTGCCCTTGCGCTGGATGATTTCGAAGAATATGGGACCGACACAATTCTGCGTGAAGATCTGAAGAAGCAATTGCTTCTTCGTCTCAGCGTCGGCATCGATGAGAATCCTGTTGGCGGCCATGCGGGTCACGTCCTCACCATGGCCGGGAATGCGGCGATCAATGACGTCGTAGTACGTCTCGGGCGTGTCAAGAAACTTAACACCGGCGGTACGCATGGCTTCAACTGTTGCGTAAATGTCTTCGGTAAAGCACGCGATGTGCTGGATGCCCTCGCCTCTGTACTCCTGGAGGTATTCGTTGATCTGGCTCTTCGGGTCGGACGACTCGTTAAGCGGGATCCGAACCATGCCATCGGGAGCGGTCATTGCCTTGGAAACCAAGCCAGTCTTCGCGCCCTTGATGTCGAAATAGCGGATCTCGCGGAAGTTGAACAAATTCTCGTAGTAGCTCGCCCAGTGCTCCATGTTGCCGAAGTGCAGATTGTGGGTCAGGTGATCAATGAAGGTCAGGCCAAACCCGACGGGTTGCCTGTTGACCCCGGGCAGATAGTCGAAATCGGCGTCGTATGCAGTTCCCTTGTCGCCGTACTTATCGATCAAGTACAGCATGCAACCTCCGATTCCCTTGATCACCGGCGCATCGACCGCCTTACTGGATTCGAGTGCGCCGACGGGCTCCGCTCCGCGTGCGAGCGCCTCGGTGCGGACCCACTCCGCAGGCTTGGCGAAACGGATGGCAAATCCTGCGGCACAGGGACCGTGCCGACGGCTGAATTCCGTTGCGAACGACCCGGGTTCCTCGTTGACCAGAAAGTTGCAGGCGCCCTGGCGATAAAGAGTGACTTGCTTGCTCCTGTGGCGGGCTACAGGGGTGAATCCCAATTTGGGAAACAACTCGTGGAGAAGCCTCGGGTCAGGTGCCGCGAATTCGACAAACTCAAAGCCGTTTACGCCCATGGGATTCTCGAACTTCACCGGCTGCATGCCGATAGCGGGTTGTGCACTCATGCCTCGCTTCCTCCCATACGCGGCCCTTGCGCCGCAAACACGTCAATTATAGTTTCATCTGAAACCACTAGAAGGCGCAGCGCAGCAATGCCAAGGCACGCCCCACTGGAGCTAGAGCGCTTCCTGCCCTATCGGCTCTCCATCGCGAGCAACAAGATTAGCCAGGCCATCGCGCGCGAATACCAGGAGCGCTATGGTCTCGGCGTCACTGAATGGCGCGTTATCGCCATCCTTGCCCGCTTCGACGGCAATGGTCTTTCGGGGCGGGCTGTCGCCGAACGCGCAGCCATGGACAAAGTTGCAGTCAGTCGCGCGCTGGCGAGACTCGTCGCAGCAGGTCGCGTGCAACGGGCCGTCCACCATGCCGACAAGCGATGTTCGGTGCTGAGGCTTACTGCTGCCGGCTGGGCCATCCACGATGCGGTGGCACCAAGGGCTCGCCGGCTTGAAAAGGCGCTGCTTGCGGGCCTCGATGCGCGCGAGCGGGCATGTCTTGGGCATATTCTCGACAAACTGATAGCAGCCGTGCCCGCCGCCCCTGCCGGTGACTAATCTTTGCACACTGCTGACAGGCGGCTGGCGCAATGCGACGATGGCGCACCTTGCAACAACGGTCCTCCAGCATGCAGCCCGCTGAGAACGCGCCAACGATACCGCGCGCAGTCTGGATACGTGCACTGCGGTGGCTCTTGCCGCTGGCCCTGCTCGTTTTCACCTTCGTGCTGGCCGGTCGCGAACTTACGACGTTCGATTTGCGGAGTCTTCAACGCACGCTGATCGCGATGCCAACGCCCGGCGCCATCGGCGTGGCCGTCTTCGCTTTGGCTTCAGTTGCATACACCGGCTTGATCGATCTGGCGATCGCGCGCTGGCTCAAATTTCCTATCGGCACGTTGCCGCTGCTGCGGCTGTCTTTCGTGGCAAATTCGCTCGCCAACACCCTCAATCTCTCCGGAGCAGTCGGCTCGGGGGTGCGCTTACTCGGCTTGAAGGGCCATGGGGTCAGCCTGCGCAGTGGCGCCGCCCTGGTTGGCCTCCAGATCCTGTCTCTGCCCCTGGGCCTTTCCGTGCTGATCATCGGCGCGCTGGCCAGCGGCCACCTTCCCGCCATGCCGAGCCACGCGAGCCGTGTACTAGCGCTAATCGTGCTTGGCGCTTCTGCTCTTTATCTCCCCGTTTACTTCGTACTCACTGGACGCCGCGGACTCATGGGGTGGTTGCCCGAAGATCAGGGCGTCCCACCGCTTGGGCTGCGCGCAAAGCTTGCGGCGCTTTCGCTGATCGACTGGGTGCTGGCCGCGGCCACGCTATGGCTGTGCTTGGCCTTGGCAGGCGCCCATATCGGGCCTTTCGCGCTACTGGCCGCCTTTGGCGCAGCCGCGACCTTGGGTCTCGTCAGCATGATCCCCGGCGGACTCGGCGTATTCGATGGCCTTCTGCTGCTTGCGCTTACCAGCGCCGGCATCCCGGTGGGCGCCGCGGCAGCGGGATTGTTCCTCTTCCGCGTGGTCTATTACCTGCTGCCCATGCTCTTGGCGCTTTGGCTCGGCGCGGGCATGCTCGCCCAACGCATGCCCGCGCTCACGCGTCTTCGTGAACGGATGACGGCACATCCATTGATTGAACTGTTGGTCGTACCGGCAGGATACCTGGCCAATTTCGGCATCCGCATGCTGGCTCTTCTGACTTTCGGTGCCGGCGTGCTCTTGTTGATTGCTGCTGCCCTGCCAAGTCTTCATCAGCGCATCGTGCATGCGGGCTTGGACACGATGCCGGTGGTTCTGGAGGGATCGCATTGGCTCAGCGTCGTGATCGGAGTTCTGCTGCTCGGACTCGCGCGCGGGATTGACGGTCGCCTTCGCCTTGCTTACCGCGCCGTCCAGTGGCTGCTGTGGCTTGCGGCCATCCTGGTACTGCTGAAGGGCCTCCATTGGGGTCAGGCGCTGTTTCTGCTGGCTGTATCGCTACTTCTGCGCATCCGCCGAGCTGATTTCAGTCGACGCGCAGTGCGCATGGCCTCTGGTGTCAACCTCGGCTGGCTTCTGGGGCTCTTGTTCGTCGTCGCCGTGTTCTTTGCCGTCGGCCTGGCGGAGATCTTTCAGGTCGATAGCTTTGATCTGCTGGCCACTGGGCCTCACGCGCACGCCTCTCGCCTGGGCCGGGGATTGGGCGCGGCACTCCTTGGACTTTCGCTCTACCTTGTTTGGCAGGCATTCGCCGTCCGCAAGCCAAAGCTACCACTGCCTGACGCAGGAGAAATCGATCGCATGCAGGCTTTGTATGCGAGACACGGTGGAGGAGCTTTCGCCCACCTCGGATTCATGGGCGACAAACATCTGTTCTGGGGTGACGGCCACCGTACGCTTGTCACCTATGGACTCATCCGGGACCGTCTAATCGCGCTGGGCGCCCCCAGCGGCGATCCCGCGGCGCAGGCGCGCTGCATTCTTGACTTCCGTCGCTACGCGGATAGCCTGGGATGCGTCCCCGTTTTTTACGAAGTGCTGGAGCTCGATCTTGCTCGGTTTCACGATCTCGGCTTCGACCTTTTCAAATTGGGCGAACTGGCGCTGATTCCACTCGCCGATTTCTCAATGACCGGTAAGCGATGGGAAGATTTGCGCCAAGCCATCAATCGTGCCCCGCGAGAGAAGCTTCGCTGCGAGATCGTGAACGCACCTTACGACAGCACGCTGCTGGCAAGCCTGCAAGCCGTTTCAGACGCTTGGCTAGCAGACAAGGGCGCGGCAGAAAAGGGCTTTTCGCTGGGCCGATTCGATCCAACCTACCTCGCACGTGGCCCGCTGGTGCTGGTACGCCAAGAAGACGAGTTGGTCGCATTCGCCAGTCTTATGCCTGGATACGGTGCAAAGGGCATTGCCGGCATCGACCTGATGCGGCATATCCCCGATGCACCTCGAGGCACGATGGACCTCGTGTTCGCATACGCCCTGCAATGGGCCAAGAGCCACGATTATGCCGCTTTCAGCCTTGGCATGGCTCCGCTCTCCAATGTCGGCACAACGCCTTATGCGCGCATCAACGAACGTCTTGCCGCCTTGGCATTCCGGCATGGCAACCGCTTTTACAACTATCAAGGGGTGCGACGCTACAAGGAGAAGTTCCGACCGGAATGGGTTGGCGCCTATCTCGCTTATCCGCGTGGTCTTTGGGTGCCGGCCCTGCTCACCGACATCGCCGCACTCGTGGCTGGAGGCTACCGTCGCTTGGTCCTGCCCTCCTGAGGGACTCGGTGCATACCAATGCGCGTGTTACGCGGCGATAGATGCTGTAGCGGCTTGATCCGATCGAGAGCTTGCACTCGGGATCGCTGAAGCCAGAGCACCAATCCAAGTTCCACCCGGTCCGCGATGATCAATTGGTGGCCGCGCATTCCAAAATCGCGCCGGCGAATGTAACCTCGAGCCAGCACCCGGCAAGCTGCATCTGGCACGCGCAGTCCAGCAGCATTCGGGTAGGCATCGCGGGCCCCTGGATGCACTGTGAGATGGGTGTCAATGTCAATGGGCGCACTCGCAAGTCGAGATTCAGTGGACGCGGCCCGTGACACGATGACTGCATGACGCACTCGGCTCAGAACCAAATGCTGCAGATTCGCGCATGGTTGCGGAAGAACCTGAAATGCCACCTTGTGGGTGATCCCCCTGAGCGTGACATACCCGTCAACGGGACCCCCCGTGACAATCGTTGCCAGATTAAAAGGGACTGATCGAAAATCGATGTTCGGAAATTTGGCGCTGTCGAAGAATTCAGGCCCGCTGGCAAAGCGCTCCACGTTGCGATTTCGCATGTGGAGCGCGCGCGCGTCGACCTGAAGGTCCACTTGAACCCGGTGAACGCCCAGTACGCGGACTCGACCCCTCACCTTGTCCAGGATCCCAACGACCTTACCGAACCACAATACCCGCACGCTGAACTCGGCATGGGAAATTGCGGAGTCAACGACAAGCGGCGAGGCCCGCACAATGGGCATCGCCAGCGCGAGTGCAAAAAAAGGCAGCTTCCGGAAACAATGCCGTCGAGCGCGCTCGAAAAGCATGTCAGGGCTGCCAGCTATCGATCAATGCGTGGTGACCGTCGTCTCCAATTTCGGCACATATCCGCAATAGTCCGCATGTCGGCAACGCACGTGGCGTTGTCTCTTGGCAAAGCCAATGCGCAAGCTGTTCAAGGCCTGGGTTGTGGCCAATCAGCAAGACATGCGCCGCACTGCCACCTGCGTCCAGAAGTTCTCGCAAGGCATCCAGGTCAGCCAGGTATAGCGACGGAGGCAACTGCGCGGCAGTCGTCCAATTCGGCAACGCAATGGCCAACGTGCTTCGTGTACGCACGGCCGGCGAGCATAAGACACGATCGAACTGGATCGACTTAGCACGGAGCCAGTCACCCAATCGCCGCGCATCAGCTTCGCCACGGCTACTCAACACGCGATCGAAGTCGTTCTGTCGCCCGCGTGGTGGCTTGGCCTCGGCATGTCGCAACAGGGTGAAACTGCCTGGAACCCCATGCACACGCGCACCGGACACGCCCATCTCATCCTCACGCGTGACGCTTGATCCAGCGCAGCAGGGGCACCCAATCCTGTTGATGGGTCCGCACCTGCTCGGAGTTGAAGTCAAACAGGCTCTTCCCGAGGCCGGCCAGCAGGACGTAGGCCTGACTGTCACGCAGCTCGCCCGCTACGGGCAAGCCGAAGCCATGCATGGCGGCCAGCGCTTGCTGGCTGGCGTTTGTCCATGGCTTGAGCCGATTTGCCACTAGCGCGACCGGGATTTTCCCGCGCTTGACGCGCGGATGCATCAACAGCTCGTCGAGGAAACCCTTGGTCGCGTCGATGTCAATCGGCGACGGCAACAGTGGCACGAGCACCACGTCCGAGGCCTCCAGCCATGGTTCGACTTGCCGCAATGTCGCGCCCGCCGGCGAGTCGATCAACAAGCGTTCGGTATCGGCGGGGACCCGAGCCAGTGAGCTGTGGCGCACGCCCTCCAGCCCCAACACACCACGAAGCCCCTCCGGACGATTCACGCACCAGCGCAAACTGGAACCCTGTGGATCCATGTCGACCACTGCAGTTCGCTTGCCACCCTGCGCGTAGGCAGCGGCGAGGTTGGTTACTACCGTGGTCTTACCGACGCCACCTTTGCGATTAGTCACCAGGATCCTGCGCATGGCACCTCCTCGGCACACGGCTCGGTAGGATTGCAGGCGGTAGCCTAGCAAGTGCGCGCCCCTGCTACACGGTGCTCTGCGGCATGCTCCCGCGCGATGGGCCTGCCGGATCGCCCCGTTAGATGCGCCAGCCATAACGGCTGCCATCGCGCAGGCACGCCCGAGAATCCCGGGGATCATCGTCCATTACCCCCGGGACCACGTGACTTCCGTTCGTTTGTCTGCGAAGGGCCGCCGTCACCGCTTCTGCTCCGTGCATTCATGGGGCTCGGCTGCGACGTGATGCTCAAAATAATCGGCAATGAGATGGAAGACGTGCTTTCGCTGTGCAGGCGAGGAAAGACCATGCTTCGCTCCGGGATAAAGCATCATGCGGAACTGGGTGCCTTGGATCTGGAGCGCATTGATCAGCTCGATCGAGTTTTGCAACAGGACATTGTCATCAGCCATGCCGTGTACCAGGTATAGCTTGTTGCTGGGCAAGCTTTTCAACCATGGAAACACGCTGCTCAGGCGATACCCTTCCGGATTCTCCGCAGGCGTGGCCAGATATCGTTCCGTGTAGGCCGTGTCGTAGAGCTTCCAATTGGTCACTGGCGCGACCGCGACGCTCCCGGCCAATTGGGACGGGTCATGGCTCAAGAGCATGACGGCCATGTATCCGCCATAGCTCCAGCCAAAGGCGCCGATATGCGCGGCATCCACCCATGGTTGGGCGCGCAGCCAATCGAGGCCTGCCATCTGATCCTGCACTTCGACATCCCCGAACTGGTGGTAGATGGGATCAACGAATGCCCGCCCGCGACGCGCCATGCCGCGGTTATCCAGCGTGAAGACGACGAATCCCTGCTGTGCCATGTATTCGTTGAATAGATCAGGCCATGCATCGACAACCATCTGCGCACGCGGCCCACCGTAGAACGTATCAAATACCGGATAGCGCTTGCGTGGATCGAAATCCAACGGCTTGTAGAGCCGGTAATAGAGCATCTGACCGTCCGCAGCCTTGATCGTCCCGAACTCGGGCTTGACGTGGGCATCCAGGTAAGGCCCATAGGGATGCTGCGCATTCAGTTGGTTTTCCTCAATCCACGCCAGCCGAACTCCATCGGCCGCATGCACGCTCACTTGGGGCGGCTGTTCGGGGCTGGAAAAGGTGTCCACATAGAAACGCCCGTCGGGCGAAAATACGGCAGTGTGAGTGCCGGAGCGCCGACTTATGCGTAGGGGGTGATCAGCGTCGCTCCCGTCAAGCTTTAGCGCGTAGATCTGGCGATCCGGCACGAAATCACGATTGGACGCGATGTAAACCAAGCCCTTCGTCTCGTTCACGCCCAGCACGCCGTCAATATGCCAGGCGCCACGACTGATTGGATGCAGAAGTTGGCCATCGGCACTATAGAGATAGAGCATGTGCCAGCCGCTGCGCTGCGAGCCCCAGATGAACTCGCTGCCTCCGCGCAAAAAGCGCAGATCATCGTTGACATCGACCCAGTACGGGGAGGTTTCGGTCACTAGGGTTCGCTGCTCGAGCGTCGCTGCATCGACTCGCCTCAGCTCAAGCTTCTTCTGGTCGCGCGCGAGCCACTGGTAGGTCAAGGCCTTGCCGTCGGGAAGCCAATTCACCCTCGCGAGATAGCCATCCTCCCCAGGCGTGTTGATGAAACGCGGCGCGCCCCCGTCGGGGCTGATCAACCCCAACTGCCAGATGACGTTGGCATCGCCCGCAAATGGATAACGTTGCTTGACGACCTCGGTGTGGTCTGCATAGATGTCAAAGCGTTCTGCAACTGGTACCGTCGCGTCGTTGTATCGTTCAAACGCGATGGCTGAGTCGTCAGGCGCCCACCAGTAACCCGTGTGGCGATCCAGCTCTTCTTGTGCAACGAATTCGGCCTCGCCATCATGAATGGTGCCGTCATCGTTGGTCAGCTCGCGGAGCTTGCGATCGTGCAAGTCGTAGACCCACAAGTTCTGGTCCCGGATGAATGAGACATAGCGGCCGCGTGGCGAAATCTTAGGATCCACAGCGAACCCGCTGCCGGTCGGAAGCCGTTCGATCGCGGTTGCCGCTGGCGAATCAAACCGATACAGGTACAACTTGCCGTTAAGCGGGAATAGAAGCGCCTTGCTGTTCGGCGCCCAGTGATAGTCGAGGATCCCCGAATACATCGCGGTCCGCTCGCGCTCGCGTCGCTCACGCTCTGCGGCGTCGAGGCGTTCTCCCTGCGGCTCGAGCTGTCTTGCCGCCACAAGCAATTTGGTCTTGCCGTCTGCCAGATCGTAGGCCCAAAGGTCCATCCGATACTGATCATCGGCGCTACCGCGAAGAAAGGTCACATAGGCCCCATCCGGCGCAATCTTCAGGCCCATGACCGTGGGACCCGACAAGGCGGGATCGTCATAGAGTCGGTCGATCGTAAGCTTCTTGGCCATGGCAGGAGCGGCAATCGCGATCATCGCAGCGAGGAGGACGAAGGGTTGGAAGCGCATGGCCGGGGACCACGGCAGTGGGCGGGATGGCTGATTAGACCCGCATAATCCAGATCGCGCCAGCCGGGTGACCGATGGAGGAACCTAACCTGACCCAGCGTGGTCTGGGGGCGGGCACGCTTAGCACGCTTGCCAGTGCCAGCCACCCCCACCTACCCTGAACGGATTGCATTGCCGGTCATGCTCATGAGCACTTCCTATCCCCGCGCGCGCGTCCTTCTCTTTTCGCTGACCTTGCTGCTGGTAGCGGCATGCTCCAGGCATCGGGATGAAGTGACGCCGGGAGGCGCCACGCCGCAAGCGGCTGTTGCCGATGGCTACCGCCTGCTCCGGAAGAATGATATTGATGGGCTCTACCGTCATGCGCTACCACCAGCGGACTATGCCGCCATGCGCGCCCGATGGGGCGAGGGACGTGATCTCGACGCCTACACTCCCGCGCAACGGGCCCAATTCGATCAAATGATGGCCGCGCTGACCGCTCCGGGCGCGCAACAGGTCCTTTGGCTCAAGGTCAAGCCCAAATTGGCAACACTGCAGCAGCAATATCGGCAGCAGATGCCAGCCCTTGTCGGCATGCTCCGCACGATGGCCGACACCGGCATCGAACGGTCACCCCACCTGTCCGCCGGCGAAAAAGTGCAGGCGCTGAAGACAATAGCGGTCCTCGGCGCGTGGGCCGAGAGGACCAATTGGTTCGAGCCGAATCGTGTCTACGAACTACTCGGCTTAATGACCGGGACTGCCCAGAAGATGAGCTTCCGAACGCTCGATCAGGCACTGTCGATGCCATATGGCGAGAGCGTACGCAATATCGATGCCGCGTGGGCCGGCTTCAAGCAGGCGCTCGCGATTTACGGCTTCTCCATCGATGCAGTGCTGCAATCCGCGCACATTCAGGTCCTTTCGAATGACGGTAGCGTGGCAGTCGTGCGAACGACATTTGACGTACTCGGCACCTCGGTCATCCGCGACAATACGCTGATCAGGCAGCATGGGCGTTGGTATGATCGAGCCACGCTACTGCACTGGCAACGTGTCTTGGCGACCCCGGCAGGCGCGTCTTCCGCCATGAAGCCATCTGGTGCGGCATCCGCGAAAGGCGCTCCCCTGCAGTCGGCCGGCCGCGCCCCTCACGCACCGCCGGCAAGCACAGTCACAGGTGGAAAGCTGCGGCAAGTCCCATGAATAGCACGCCGACCACCTCACGGAGTCCTTGGGTCCTTGGCATCCTAGGCGCGCTCTTGCGACCCTGGATACGGATCAAGCGCGACCCCGCTGAGCCAGCGCAATTGCTGAACCCCGAGCAGCCTGTTCTTTATGTCATCGAGCGGCATGGCATATCCGACGTTCTAATCCTCGAGCAGGCGTGTCAGGAAGCCGGACTTCCCTCTCCGCTGCGCGCCGGTCGACGCCTTGCTGCCCGCCGCCGCCGCGCACTGCTCATGCTTCAATCGCAGCGGGGTTTGTTCGGCCCGCGCCGCCGTCACGCGGCACGTGATGGCCTTCTTGCCCAATTGCGCGCGCTGCAAGCGCAGCAAGAACGCGATGTTCAGCTCGTACCCGTGGCCATCTACGTGGGACGCGCGCCTAGCCGCGACAGCGGTTGGTTCCGCGTGCTGTTCAGCGAAAACTGGGTGGTGGTGGGCCGTTTTCGACGCCTACTGGCGTTACTGCTGAACGGCCGTGACACCATCGTCCACTTCTCGCCGCCGGTGTCACTGCGCAAGTTGATGCAGGAGCCGGGCGCGGGTGCACCACCTCGGCTGGCGTTGAAGACAACTCGCGTACTGCGAGCACATTTCCGCCGCGTTCGGTCTGCCGTGATCGGCCCCGACCTCTCGCACCGGCGGACGCTCGTAGGCGCACTTCTGTCCAGTGAACCCGTTCGATCGGCGATCGTCCAGAACGCGCTGAAGGAGAAGACAAGCCGAGCTTCGGCGTGGCGGCGCGCCCGTGGCTATGCGATGGAGATCGCTGCCGATTATTCGCACCCGGTGGTGCGGTCGGCGTCCTTCATACTTTCGGGCTTCTGGAACAAGTTGTTTGATGGCATATCCATGCACCACTGCGAATCGCTTCGATCCGTCGCGCCGGGTCATGAAGTGGTCTATGTGCCATGCCACCGTAGCCATGCGGACTACCTGCTGCTCAGTTATCAGTTGTATCAGAACGGCTTGGTGCCGCCACATATCGCGGCAGGCGTCAACTTGAACCTCCCCCTCGTGGGCCCGCTCCTACGCCGTGGCGGTGCCTTTTTCCTGCGTCGCAGCTTTAAAGCCAATGCGCTCTATTCCTCAGTTTTCGCGGCTTATGTCGATCAGCTACTCCAACGTGGCGTCTCGATTGAATACTTCATCGAAGGCGGTCGTTCACGAACGGGCCGACTGCTACCCCCCCGCGCAGGCATGCTTGCGATAACGGTTCGGTCATTCCTTCGCTCGCCGCGCCGACCGCTGCTGTTCCAGCCGGTCTACATTGGATACGAGAAGTTGATGGAGGGCGACAGCTATATCGGTGAACTGAGCGGCAAGCCCAAAAAGAAGGAGTCGCTCCTTGGGTTGGTTCGCGCTTTTGGTGTTCTCCGACAACGATACGGTCGAGTGACTCTCAATTTCGGAGAGCCGATCCACCTCGAGAGCCTTTTAGAGGAGCATGCTCCCGACTGGCGCACTAGTCGTGGTGACGATGACGATCGGCCGGCTTGGTTTCCCGGAATGATCGATGCGTTGGCCCATCGAATTCACGTCGAAATCAATCGCGCGGCACACGTGAATCCCATCAATCTGCTGGCGCTATGCCTGCTCGCCTCTCCTAAGCACGCGCTCGACGAACAGGATCTTCGCAACCAGCTTGCCCTCTACAAGACGCTCTTGTCCGAACTCCCCTATTCGGATCGCGTCACGTTGACCCCAGCGTCGCCAGACGAAATCATCGCTTATGGGGAACGCATGGCTTGGATCCGGCGAATTCGGCATCCACTCGGAGACGTGTTGGTAACCGATGGCGACACGGCCGTGTTGCTTAGCTATTTCCGAAACAACGTCCTCCACTTGTTCGCGCCTGCAGCTTGGGTCGCAGCTTGCTTCCTGAATAATCGGCGCATGGCGCGCACGTCCATACTTCGCCTGGGTCGCGTGGTCTACCCGTTCATCCGTAGCGAACTGTTCCTCTGTTGGGGCGGTGACGCCTTTGCACAGCGGGTCACGGAAACTGTGGACCTTTTCGTACGCTTGGGATTGCTGCAAGTCGTCGGCGATGCACGAGTCCTCGAACGGGGCCCCGGGCAAGACGACGGCGCATACCAGTTGCGGGTGCTCGCGCACAGCTTGTTGCAAACATTCGAACGCTACTACATTGCCATTGCGACGCTGGTGAAGGCAGGGCCCGGTAGCTTCACCGCCGCGGAACTGGAGCAGACCTGTGTACTGACGGCACAGCGACTTTCACTGCTGCAACAACTCACTGCACCTGAATTTTTCGACAAGGCATTGTTCCGAGGCTTTATCCAGCAATTACGTGCACAGGGCGTTGTACGCGGCAATAGCGAGAACAAACTCGAGTTTGATGCAGGCCTAGCCGCTGTCGTGCGGGATGCCCGCCTAATCCTTTCTCGCGGCGTTCGCGAGACCGTGCTCAAGATAGCGCCCGGAAGTGAGCCCGCCGCTTCAACTGCTGACAGCGACTGAATTTCTAGAACCAGCCAGCAGCTACCAAATGCAAGGCAAAAAGCGCCATGTGCGCGCCATGTACGCGGGATACGCTGGCCAGCGCGCGGACAGCATGCGTTCCTCCAAGGCCGCCTTCCGATCAAGCACGATGACAAGGGCCACGAGAACGAGCCCGCGGCCAACACCGTCAGCCATCAGCAGGCAAGCCGTAGCCACGATCAGCACGGCGGCATACATCGGATGCCTAATCCATCGATAGGGCCCATCCATAATCAGATGCCCGCGTCGATGCGGCTGCGGCGATACGCGGAAGTTGCCTGGGCGATTGTGACGAAGCGTCCACGAGCCCAACGCCGTCGCGACGATTAGGAGGATCACGCCGAGGGGATTCCAATGCCACCGCCAAGGAGGGAGCAGGATCAGCGCGATGAGCAGCCCGAACTGGGCAGCTACGTAGGACCACGCGGGGAACGAGGCGTGTGCACTGGATTCGGCCATGATCTCATCCTTCCCTTGTTGCCATCCTGTGACTACTTGGTGGGCCCAGGAACCGCTCGAGCGCACGAGCCCGGCTTGGCCTTAAATGCCAGAGCGCCATCATCCAATGCTCGGTCCATGGAACGTCGGATGCAACTCAAGACCGACCACTGCGCGACTCGGCAGTCGCGACAGGTGCGGGCGCCCCTTCACGGGTTGGCCCCGGTACCAGCGTCCACACCGGGCCGCAGCGATCACCCTAGCTGCAGGCAACCCAGAAATCGCCGGACTGTCGCAAGCGCACAGCACCAAGCACTACTGCCGCTTCGCCCCCAATGCCGCCTCATTGATGAATTGCAGGCTCAGCGATTCCGGAAGTCGACCCTCAATGCGGCCATCAATCCGTCCGTCCACCCCGATGAACAGGTGCGTGGGCGTGACCCGGACGCCGCCGAGCTCATCCGCGATGGTGCCTCGCCGATCCCAAACCAAGGGGAAAGTCACGCCCGCACGAGCCGCAACGGCTTTCACTAGGTCAGGGTCACTGTAAGCCATCGCCACGCCAATCAGAGCCACGCGTGCTCCCGCGCGCTGACTTAGCGCTTGCAGCTCTGCAAGTTCGTCCACACAAGGCGCGCAATCTGGCGCCCAGAAATCAATCAGCACCATTCTTCCACGCAACTCCGCAAGGTCAATGTGACGACCGCTCAACAAGGTCATCTCGACCGCTGGTACGTGTGTGCCGACGCGACTGTGCCAACTGGGCGCAACCGTCCACCAAAGCGCTGCCCCGCCTGCGATGGCGAGGGTCAGCGCGATGATTAGGTGATCCCGCCTCACTAACGGGTGAGCGGCAAAGTCCACACGTGCCCGTTCACTGATACCAGTTGCAGTGTGTACTGTCCTGGCGAAAGGTTCAGATTGGGCTGCGTGGGCGCGAACTCGACCATGGCTTGTGAGCCAACAGGGCCAACCAATCCAAATTTCCCGGCGTGAATCTTCTGATAAGCGAAGTCGTTCTTGAACGCTGCCTTCGGCGTCCGCGCCAACAGCATTCCATCCCATTCCTCGACAATCTGGCCTCCGGCGCTGACGAGGCTGGCGCGAAGCACATTGGAAGGTTCAGCTGGGGTGCCTGCATCAACGTACGCGTGGAATCGCACGGTGCCATCGGCATCAAGTTGGCCTTGGCTCAACGACCAATGGTGCTTGGCTGGGCTGACCGGACCTCCATGGAATGGCGTGACGACCGACCCGCGGTAATGGTTATAGGTCAGCACGACAAATCCCACGGTGACCCAGAAGAGCACCAGTGCAAGCCTTTTGAACGCGACTTCGGAAACGGGCAGCGGACCTGCGCCGCCAACCCAGTTGAACCATTTGCTCGTCGCCCGATTCGGGTTGCGTTTGGTCAACCAGCTATCGATCGAAAAGGCGCCGCCACCGGCAAGGAAGAGTGTGATACCCATGCCGAAGTTGGCCGCGGCCATCGTCCACTCGTCGATGCACGTCGCTCCCTGCCATCCAAACAGGAGCATCAGCACAAAGCTGAGTCCGATCGTGGCCAGCGCCGCCAACCGGGTGTAGAGGCCGATGATGAGCATCGCCCCGGCGATCAATTCCACCGCGCTGAAGACGATGACCCCCGCGTACAGGAGCGTGAAGTGCTGCAACAGCCACGCCACAAGATGATCGGTCCCAAGCAACGCACCTGGCATCGCGGTCTGGAATTTGTATGCCATCCAATGGCCGGATGGATCGATCTTGGAAGGAGCGTAGATGAATCGGCGCGTTCCACCGCCCCAATAGATCCAACCTTGCACGAAGCGGACTGCGAGCAGGGCGATGGCGGCCATGCGCCAGCCGCGGAGGGTATCCGGGATAGCTGGAGATTGGGTCGTGCTCATGGTGAACTCCTCAGGTTCGGATCAGCGGGGCGGTGCCTTGCAGCAGTAGACAGGCAGGAATGCTTACCTCATGTGCCTGCCGGTTTTGTGGCGCGCTTGCCGTGGGCTCCAGTCGTGGTCCCCGTCGTGCCTGTACCGGCACCGAGCAGACGACCGTCGACGGAACGGCCATAAGTGTCAAAAGGACCAGCATGAAACGCTTCCCGCGTCGCAAGAATTGAACCTAGGTAGCGCGGGTCCTGGGGCCGCTCGTGGCCATCGATGTAATAGGCCACGTCCCATGCCTGCTGATCGGTAAGGCTGCCGCCATTGCCTAGGGGCATGTTTCCCTTGATGAAGCCGGCCGCCAGATCCAACCGCGCCATTCCAGCGCCCCAGTTGTAGGACCGAGATCCCCAAACGGGGGGGAACCAGGGCTTCCCATCCACGAGCAGCCCTTGGCCGTCGGGACTATGGCAGAGCGCGCAGTGCTGCTCATAAACAGTCTTGCCGCGCGCGTAGTTCCAACCTTGGGCCGGTCTCGGCAAGACAGGGTAGCGGGCGCCAGCCAGCAACGCACCCGTGGGCGCGCCCTTTGCCATCCAGTATGAATAGGCTTCCAGCGCCACCAGTACAGGGGAACCCAAGGGAGGCGGCTTGCCGTTCATGCTGTAACGGAAGCAGCCCTGCAATCGCGCGGCGAACGTGTCGACGCGCCGGTCCTTGCTCCGGTAGGCGGGATAACTGACCCATGCAGCCCACATCGGCGCGCTCCCTGCAAGTCGGCCGGCGTCGAGATGGCAACTCTGGCAGGTCAGCGAATTGCCAACATACTGCGGCGCGTTTGCCAGGGTGTTGCGGAACAGCGCCTCACCATGTCGGACTTCTGCTCCAAACGCGTCGTCTGGAATCTCGGACAGCGGTGGCGGGGCAAACACCACCAAGTGAGGCGAAGCTGCTCGTTCATTCCGCGACGCTGCCGTTTCCTGCTTGGGAACGCCCGGGCGCCCACAACCCGCAAGCACCACGATTGCCGCTGCCAATCCGGCAATGCGCGAAAGGTGCAACGTGCATGGCCTCGTCATGGCCTGACCACCGCCGTAGGCACGTTGGAGAGCGTGGGCTGCGCAGCGAAGTACAACGACACGGCGCGGATCTGCTCCACGGTGAGGTGCTTGCCAACCGCACCCATCAAACCATCCGGACCCGCGGGACGCTTGTCGTTTCGCCAGGCCACGAGCTGCCTTTCGAGATAGACGGCTGGCTGTCCGGCAATCGGCGGAAACGCTGCGCTTAGCGCCCCTCCCAAACCTCGCCCACCCGGGCCATGGCAAGTGACGCATGCCGGCACAGCGCCGCTGCCATGCAGCGCCAGTTGTTCTCCAAGCGCGGGGGGTTGCACCGTCGCCCCCATCACCGGCGGCGGCACCAAACGAGAAAAATAGGCGGCTAACGCGACAATCTGCGATTCGCTCAAATTGTGCGCAATCGCCTGCATACTCGGGTTGTCGCGTGCCATCTGGTTGAAATGGCGCAGTTGCCGAATCAGGTAGGGTGCCGGAAGTCCTGCCAGATGGGGGAAAGCGGCCTTTGTTTTGCCCTGCCCTTCTTCCCCGTGGCAGGTTGCGCAGGAATGCGCACCCTGCGGGCTCCCATGCATGACGATTTGTCGCGCAAGCTCGATTTGCGCGTCTCGTTCCAGCTGCCCCGCCTCGGACACCGAGACCTTGGATGCTTGCAAGGGAACGGCCGCATGCGCGGCAACACCAAGGAGCAGGGCCACAGCAAACGCTAGCATTGAACGCATTCGGGACCTCCCGCAAGCGCTCCCTGCCCATTTTGCCTACCACTTCGGCCATGGACGAACAGAACGACATCGCCAAACCGCCTGCGGACGATGTCGCCGGCAATGCGCGGAACGCGCCGCGCGCCCATCGATGTTACTCCTTGGTCGCGTTGATCGGCGCCGCTTTAAACCCGTAGCGCTCGAAGATCTTCAAAGCCGTTGGCGATCGCAAAAACTGGATCCAGAGCTTGCCTGCTGCGGGGTGCGCCGCACCCTTGACCAGCGCGGCCGCATAGACCGCGGTGGTGTTGTAGCGCGCAGGGATGTCCACGTGCGCGATGGGATGACCCGCCTCTTCCTGGAAAATGGCCTCGGACTTCCACGTGACTCCGGCATCGCCAAGGCCCTGCATCAGGAACAGCGGCGTCTGGCGGTGGTGAATGTGCGTCAGGATCGTCTCGCCATTCTTAACTTTGGTCTCGTACACCGCCTGCTCAAGTGCGACGCCACCAGCCTTGCGAAGACTGGCCTCGATCTGACGCGCCACGCCCTCCCAGGCCGGGTTAGGCATGACGAGGCGCACTCCAGGCTTGCCAAGGTCCGCGAGACCCGTGACGTGCCCAGGGTTCCCCTTGGGAACCATGATCGTGAGGTCATTGGTGACGTAGGGCACCGCGGGCGCAACCAGCTTGCCGGCGGCAATTTGTTCCTTCACTTTCTTCAGCCCGGCCGCATAGACATCAGGCGGCACGGTGAAGGTCATGTTGCCCGATGTGAACGTGTTGCCCATGTCCATGGCCTTGATCAACAGGCCGGGTGGAATGGTGACGTAGAAGATTCTTCCTCGCAGTTCCGGGTGCTCGGCTTCGAAAGCTTTGACCAGCGGCCCCATCGCGAAGTAGTAGTTGCCGCCAACGTAAATCACCAACTTGGGATCGTTCACGCTACCGTGAAAGTCGGGCATCGAGTCCACTTCGGGAATGGTGAACTCAAGACCCTTGTGCAGAGCTGGATTGTTTTCACCCTTCGACCAAGGCGGGTACAGCGTCTCGCTGTACTTGGGCGGGGTCACAGGCCTCCCCGTTTCAGTGGCTTGGACGGTGCCGAACGCGACCGCGCCCAGCACGCACATCACTGCGGCGAGTAGTGACTTGCTGTGCAGGTTCATGGTGGGATCCTTGGAGGAACAGGTCAGTCGCGGGCACGCCGCGAGGTATCGCAGATGCCCCGGAACCGCGCCAGATAGGGCACGGCCGGGGCACGAGGGAATTACATGCGCATCAGCGCATAGCCCTGATTTTGCTGAATGATCAACGTTGATAGTGCCGACAAGGCCACCTTGATGTCAGGATTCACCTCAGCTGGCGTGAACTCCATGTCACCGAGCGCGTTGCCGCACACCATGACGTTGACGCCCGCCTTCCTGAGATCGGCGATAACGGCCAGGTTCGGATTCGCGTGGCCAAACTTTGCCATGTAGGCCTTTTCATTCAGCGCAATCGGGGTCGCGCCACCATGGATGATGACGTCGAACTTCAGGTGGCTGAGCGGCACGCCTGCGGCAGCAAAAGTGTTCACCGCGCGTGCGATATGGTCGAGGCCCGGATTGACCTTTTCAGCGGCAGGATTGCCTTGGGTCACATCGAACAAAGCCTTGTAGGTCTTTTTCGCACTGGGCCGGTCAATTGCCTCGGGCCACACATGCACGGGGCCATACGCGGAGATGGCTGGTTTGATCCAGAAACCCGCAGGCTGGGCGGCAAAGGCCGAGGCGGACAGCGCCATCGCGGCAGCGACGGCGATCAGACGGGTATGCAGTTTCATACAGCCTCCTCAGTGTTCGACAGGGTGGGTGATTCAAGCTAGCCGAACAACCTTACGCTGCACTTGCGGTCCGCGCCAGTCGAAATTCAGCATGTCGAATATAAGCCAGGCTTATCGACTTGCCTCGAATGGTGCTTTGCAACAATCAACTCGCACCGCCTGCAACTCCGGTATCGGTGCGTCACTAAACGTGCGTTGCACGACCCCCATCGACAGGTAATACGCTCCCCGTAACGTAACGCGCCGCTGCAAGGTAACGCACTGCGCCAGCAACGTCGCCGGGCGTGCCGATGCGACCCAGTGCCGTGCCGCGAGCAAGTTGGGCCATCGTCTCAGCGCGATCATCGCCCTCGGCCCAAAGCACCGTGCCAGGGGCCACGCCGTTAACGCGTATTCCATCAGGACCAAAGGCTCGTGCCAGTGCCTGCACCAGCATCCCGCCTGCCGCACGGCTGATACTGTAGGCCTCATAGCCGGGCAACGGTCGCTGGGCGTATAGGTCCAGGATGACGACAATGCTGGCGTCGCCTCGCAACGCCACACCCGCCGTCAATTGAGGCCGCAAGCGGAGGGCAAGATCCCACGCAGAAACGACATTTACTTCGAGGAACGTCCGAAGTTCGGCGTTTCGTTGCGCCGGGTCGGCAGCGAGATCGCTTCGGCGGTATCGAGATGCATTGAGAACCATCAGATCGAGCGGTTCGTCGCCGATGTCAGCGCAAAGCGCGGCGCGCGAACCTTCATCGCCCAACTCGCTCGTGACAAGACGCGCGCTGCCAGCCCGCAACGCCTCGAAGCGTGTTGCAGCGACATGCGCCTCCGTCCGCAAGGCTCGCGAATGGAGAATCAAGTCGTATTCGTCGTGAAGCTGCTTCGCAATTTCCGCACCAACGCGACGACCGGCGCCAGTGATCAGTGCACGGGGTTTCGGCTCCATCATCGAATCTCCGGCTGCCTAGCTTTGATCAACGGTGGCAGTAGGCTCATGTGGGCGCGCTGGGACTCCCGTCATAGCCGCGCCAAATCGGCGATGCCATTGAAGGCTCGCTGGATCGCCGCAAGTAGCGCAAGCCTGTTGGCGCGTAATGCAAAGTCATCCGTGATCACCATGACTTCGTCAAAGAACCGAGCGATCGGACCGTCCAGATTCGCCAAAGCCGACAGGCCCGATGCGTAATCGCGAGCAGCGATCGATCGCAAACTGGCATGTTGAGCAGCCCCGAGGGCTTGAGCTAGCTCTCGCTCCGCAGGAGCTTCCAGCAACGCAGGATTGATCTCTGCAGCAGGCACATCACCCGCTTCGGCTTGCCGGCGCAAGATATTGGCCACGCGCTTGTTCGCTGCAGCCAGCGTCGCGCACTCAGGCCGCTGCGTGAACGCCACGGTTGCAAGAAGCCTCCGGTCAAGGTCCGCAAGACTCGCCGGCCGAATGGCCAGAACAGCATCGAATGCGCCTGGCGCAATACCGCGCTCGGCATAATAGCCGCGGAGGCGCTCCCCAATGAACCGCTCGATGTCCTCCGCGAGCAACACGCGATCCTTGTCGGCCGAGGGTGCCCCGGACGACGATTCGCGCCCGGCCGCGAGCGCGCGATCGGGTATCGCGTCCAGCGCCTCGCGCAGCAAAGCGTGGGTATCGAGCTCCAGTTCGCCCTCGATTAACGTGCGCGCCAGCCCCAGCGCTGCTCGCCGCAACCCGTAAGGATCCTTCGCGCCGCTCGGCCTGCCGCCGATGGCGAACAGTCCGGCCAAGGTGTCTGCACGCTCGGCCACGGCCACGACCCTTCCCAACAGGCTCGTCGCGATGCCGTCGCCTGCGTTTCGCGGCATGTAGACCTCATCCAGCGCCCGCGCAATTTCCGGCGATTCGCCCTGCGCCGCCGCATACGTACGGCCCATGATCCCCTGAAGCTCCGGGAATTCTCCAACCATGCGGGTGAGCAAGTCGCACTTGGCAAGGCTCGCTGCATGCGCGGCCTGAGCGGCATCCGCACCCACTCGTCCGGCGATCAGGCGAGCCAGCTGCGCAACACGCAGCGTCTTGTCCCATAGTGAGCCTAAGGCCGGCTGGTCAACCACCGCAGCCAATCCTTGCTGGTAGCTGGCCAGCGGGGTCTTCAAGTCCTCCTCAAAGAAGAACTTCGCGTCAGCGAAGCGCGGACGGATGACGCGTTCGTAGCCATGACCCACCTTGGTCTCATCCAGGCTCTGGATGTTGGCCACACCGATAAAGTGCGGCAGCAGTTGACCCGCGTCGTCGAGCAAGGGGACAAATTTTTGGTTACCCACCATGGACCCGATCAATGCCTCCTGCGGTACGGTGAGGAAAGACGCATCGAACGTGCATCCCACCGCTACCGGCCACTCCGTCAGGTTGGCGATCAGGTCGAGCAATCCGGGATCAAGCTGGGGGCGGCCACCAATACGAGCCGCCGCCCTTGCCACCTCCCCGTGGATGCGATGA
>JAJYPJ010000073.1 GCA_021795435.1 Pseudomonadota bacterium | reverse complement strand
TGCGACTGGACCAGGCTCCCCGGTCGAGGCAAAGTGGATCAACATGCTCGACAGCGCGTGACTCAGCGATCGTCCAGGCTCGCAGCCGCCGCCCAGGATGGCATCGCGCGCATTGCCGAATCCCGCGGCAACATCGATGGCGTGGGCGGCGCCGAACTTGCCTTCATATGCTGGTGACGGCCAGTT
This sequence comes from Pseudomonadota bacterium, assembly GCA_021795435.1. Classification (GTDB taxonomy): domain Bacteria; phylum Pseudomonadota; class Gammaproteobacteria; order Xanthomonadales; family Rhodanobacteraceae; genus Metallibacterium. The sequence continues at coordinate 6,998 of JAJYPJ010000073.1, read as the reverse complement.
CCATTGATAGACGTAGACTGGTGCAGCGCCCTGTTGGGCTTTACGCTCGGCCTGCATGTAGGCAAAGCGCCTGAATCCGGCGTCGGTAATGATGCGTGCACGCAGCAGGAACGGCGATGCGGCGTGCGCGTGCTCGCGATATAGCGCCCGGATGTCGTTCGCACGCTCGCCAAATTGCTGGCGCAGGAGACCCATCAGACCGGCTTCATCGAGCGCGAAGTCGTTGAAGAATAGCCCGGCGTCGTCGCGGGTTGTCGAAACAATCAACGGCACGTTCGCGCTCGCGGCGGGGGCGGCGGGATCGAATGCGTGCTGCGTAATGAACTCGCCGTCGAGAAAGGGCATGAAGGCCTGCGCACCAACCTTGGTCTGGGCCTCCAGGAGCACGGGCCAAGGAAGGGTTCTGAGCTTTGCGAGATTGCGCGGGGCCAAGCCCAACGTCGCAACAAATCCCGCTGCAACCGCCGCTGCCGCATCGCGCTCCTGAAACCGGGTCAAGGAGCCGCTCTGCACCACAGCCCTCGAGAACAAACCTCGCGCCGCCGGCAGCGCCAGCAGCGCGCTGACTTTCCAGCCGCCGCCGGACTGGCCCCAGATCATCACGCGCTCGGGATCGCCGCCGAAGTTCTCGATGTTCTCGCGCACCCACTGCAGTCCCAGCACGAGATCGGCGAGCCCGGAATTTGCTGCAACCGGAATCTCGGAAGTTCCGTCCAGATCCAGCAGATTCAAATAGCCGAAACTCGCAAGTCGGTGCGACAGCGTCACCACGACGACGTCACCGGACTGCGCCAGTCGCGCGCCATCGTAGATGCGCGCATTACCCGAGGCGATCGAGAACGCGCCGCCGTGGATCGATACGATCACCGGCCGCTTGCGTCCATCGCGCAGGCCGCAGGTCCAGATATTAAGGTTCAGGCAGTCCTCGCTCATCCCACCTTCCGCGGCGACCATGTCGAACTGGATCAATCGCCCGTATGGGTTGGCGATGCTGGTCGGAACTTGTGGGCAGATCGGTCCGTAGCCGAAGCATTCGCGCACGCCCCGCCAGGGGGCTGGGCGCGCTGGCGCCTGATAGCGCCGCTTGCCTCCCGTCGGCGCGCCGTAGGGCACGCCCTTGAACTGGATCACGCTCTCGTTGACCAAGCCTAGAATTTCGCCGGAGGTGGTCGTGGCCTGGCGGAACAGACCGCCAGGGCCGGCAGTTGCAGACATGGCAGAGCCTCGCGTCAGTACGGATTGCCCAGCGCGATCTTCACGTCGACGCCGATCGTCCTGGGCATGGATAGGGTGACCGGAACCGGCGCCGTGGGGTCGTATTCATTGGCCGTCGTTGCCGCCGACACCTGCCCCACGTGGTCGAACACGTTGTTGACATAGGCATCCACCTCGATTCCGTGCGGGGCGAACACAGCCAGATCGAAGTTGAGCGTGTTGTAGCCGGGTAACCGGTAGACCGGGCTGACCAGGCTGCCGGCATAGCCGGCCGTGCGATTGCCGATGTAGCTGTCGGTCACCGTCAGGTTGCCGTTGTACCGATAGGCGATGGGAAAGTTGTAGTTTGCCGCCAACGCGAAGTTGTACTTCGGGGATAGCGGCAATCGCGCACCCGGTTGGGTGAGCCCCAACGCCGGAACCGCCGAAGTCAGTTTCGCATCGGTGTAAGAGCCGGCGCCTGACAGGGTCAGATCCGGAGTCAGCTTGTACGCCGTGCTGAATTCCAAACCCTTGATGCGTGCGCTGCCGCCGTTCTCGATCTGGTTGATGCCGCCGTTGTTGACTGTCAGCTGGATCCGCGACCAGTGGATATCGTAGACATCGGCGTTCAGCATGAAACGGTCATCGAGGAACGTTGCCTTCTCGCCCAATTCATAATTCCAGAGTTTGTCGGGCTGGAAAGTCGGCGCGCCGTGCCCCAGGGCCAGCACGAAGTTGGGGCCACCCGGGCGGTAGCCGCTGGCGATCTTTCCATAGATCATCACGTTCTTCGACACGTGGTAGCGCGGGTTGATCAGGTACGTCGCAACGCTCTGGTTGGATGTCGCGTTCTCCTGCGTGACGAGGGCCGGATTCGTCGGGACCACCAGCAATCCATTCGCGAACTGCTGGTAGTGCTGACGGTTCTTACTGTAGCGCACCCCCAGGGTCACATCGAACCTGTCCGTGAAGTAGTGTGTGCCATCGGCGAAGACCGACACCTCCTGGTAGATGCTGGGCAGAACGCCGTAGAACGGGGGATACCCGAACAACGTGCCGTTGGCGTTGGAGTTGTCCTGCAGGTTGACGAACTCGTGCGTCGCTTCATGGGTGTAGAAGCCGCCAACCAGCCACTGGAACGCCTTGTTCTGATAGGACGCCAGGCGAATCTCCTGCGTGTACTTCCGGGTGTTGGTGCGTACGAACAGCCCATACGCCTGGACGCCGAAAAAGGGCGCGAGCAGCGGGTTGTAGACATCGCTCAGATCATCGAGGTACTGCCCATGATCGATCTGGTAAGCCGTGATTGAGGTCAGCTTGGCCCAGTGCAGATTCCAGTCGACTACGGCCGAGTACATGCGCAGCGAGGAATCCGCTGGCTGATTCAGGCTGTACGCCTGCTGATAGGTACCGAACACGGGTTGTCCGGTGGCGATGTTGCGGAAGTCCACGTTCAGGCCGTTTCCGTGGATGTTCTGCGAGTACGCGGTGAGGTTGACGCTGAGATCCGGATTGATCTGCGCCAGCACCTGGATGCGACCGGCGATCGTCCGCGCGGATCCCTGGTCCTTGGTATTCAGAAGGATGTTGTTGCCGAAGCTGGAGTTGAACGCCTGGATGCCATCGGCGCGGATGGCGATCTTGCCCGGCACCAGCGGGATGTTGATCATCGCATCGGCGTTGTCGTTGATACCGGCATGGGCGGTACTCGATACGCCAAAATCGCCCAGCGCGCCAAAATCGTTGAGGTTGGGCGCATTCGCCACGTACTTGATCGCGCCGCCCAGCGCATTGGCGCCATACAGCGTGCCCTGCGGACCGTTCAACACCTCGACGCGGTTCAAGTCGAAAGTGTTGATCGGCAGTGTCTGGAAGCCGAGCCCGAAGGGTGTGCTGGCTCCAATCGGCACCTCGTCCAGATACATGCCGATACCGCTGCTCAACTGGCTTCCGCCGGTGGTGACGCCGCGGATCGCCACCAGATCGCTGGTTGGCCCCAGTGACTCGAAGCTCAGCCCCGGCACGAAGGGCGCGAACTGCTCGAAGCTCTGTGCATGGATTCGATCGAGGAACGACCCGGTCAACGCCGTGACCCCGCCCGGCACGTTTTGCAGCGACTCGCGTCGTCGCGTTGCGGTAACGATGACGGTCGGCAGTGTCACTTGCGCCTTCGGCCGATGACTGCCGCGCTGACCGGCGGGTCGGTCCGGGGCTGTCGCCGAGGCCTGTGATCCGGGCGCAAGCGATGCGGATGGTGCCGCTTGCGCATTGAACGTGAACGCCAGCGCGATCGACGCTGCCAGCAGGCTCAATGCCAATGACTTCTGGTTCGTGCGCATGGCCGAACTCCTCTCTCAGGCTGACGCGCCTTGGATGGGCGCTGTGGTGTTGTGATGACGGCGACGTATTCGTGATCGGACCGGGCGACCCCCTTGGGTTCGTCTATATCAGAACGAACGACCGTTCGTATCATTGAATAGCACTGCCTACAAGCGATTGTCAAGCTGCTATGCTACAAACGACTGTTCGTAAAGCAGGATCCCATGTCCATCAATCGACGATTGGCAGCAACCACCGCGAACCTGCTGCCCGAGCACAAGCCGCCGGGATCACCCGGGCAGATTCTGGAAGCGGCGCTCAAGCTGTTCGCCGAGCGCGGTTATGCCAGCGCCTCCGTGCGCGATGTCGCCGCGGCGTCGGGTCTGAAGCCGGCGACGATTTACGCGCACTACCCATCCAAGGAGCACATCCTGGCCGAGCTGTGTCGCATCGGCCATGAGGAACAGAATCGTGGAGTGCGTACCGCCGTGCTGAATAACGGCGCAGATCCATGCGCCCAGATCGTGGCCTACGTGCGCGCGCATGTCGGCATGCATACCGCGTTTCCCATGCTCGCGGTCGTGGCCAATGCCGAGTTGCACGTGCTGTCCGCCGAGTTGGGCGCGGCCACATTCGCGCTGCGCCAGCAGTCCGAACAATTGCTGGCCGACATCATCCAGCGTGGCCTGGACCAGGGCGTCTTCAATGTCCCGAACGCCTGGCTGGCGGTGGCCGCCATCGGCGGCATGGGCCTGCGCGTCGCGTACTGGTATTCACCCGAGTACCACCTGGAAGCGCGCGAGGTCGCCGAGACTTATGCGGAATTCGCGCTGCGTATCCTGGCTTGCCGCCATCGGCCATCCGAGCCATGAGTACAGCTTTGTGTGAATTTGGCCAAAAGTCTGATGAGGCCACGAAGGCTGGTTCGATTGCAATGACCCGCGCGGTGGCCGTCGACTGGGATGCGTCGCACCTGCAGAAGCTGCTGCTCAAGCCGAGGACCGGTGTCCTCGGCCTCCGGCCCCGGTCAATTTTCAACGCGTACGGCGGGTCGGTTTTCAACGCGCCCCAACAAATCTGGGTTCAGTTTTCAACCAGCGCCAATACCATGGACAGTCGTAAGTAAGCATTCGAAACGTATCATTTGCTCTGTCGTCCCGCGCCGGAATCCGGTTCCAAATGACCCTGTCAGCCCTTGTCGCATTCTCAGCCAAGCTGCCCAGTAGCGTGGTTCGAGTGGTGATCACGATTGCGCTTGCCGTCTTGCACGTGTCCGGCGCGCTGCTGTTTGCGCCTGCTATGGTCCTCGCATCCGTCGGCCTGTCTGGAATGATCCAGAACCATCGCACCGGGATCGAACTCGCATTGTTCGGCTCGGCGGCCATTCTGGTTGCGCGTTCGTTGGTCGCTGCCCTTGCCATCACGCTACGGTGCCATGTGGCGCGGATCAATCTGAAGCACAGACTGGCTCGGCTTTGCCACCTGAGTTCCGCCGAGGCCAGAATCCTGGCGGGCTATGTTCGGCGCGAGGCCCAGATTGGCTACTTCGAGTGCCGTGATGCCACGATCATGGCGCTCGAGGAAAAAGGCATCTTGTCCAGATGGTCAAATGGCGGGAACGCCGCCGCCGGCTTCCCTTTCAAGATTCAGCCATGGGCGCTTGAATACCTCACAGATCATCCAGAATTGCTGCCACCGCAACTGGACTGAACCGGTCTGGATGCGAACGCAGGCGACGCATGGAATACGACAACACACGTCGTGACGTTTAGACACTTGCGCGGACCCAACCGGATGAACGTAGTCCTGACGGCTGGCCGGCATAGAGCGGTTTGCAAAACCGCTCCGGCACATGGATGTGCCGCCGCGACGAGCACGCAAGTGTTTGTCGCGACAAAGGTGGCGCGGCTTTGCCGCGCCCGTTTGTTTGCAAACCGCGGCAGGATGCCCAGTTTTGCAAACTGATCCATAGTCAGGGCAGATGAACAAATCGAAAGTCATCGGCACGAGGCGTCAACCGAGTTCCCGGATCCACGTTGTTCGAGGTGGTATCCGGCGCTGTCCGGATGGTGAGGGGAATTGCTATGGATAGGGGTCTGCAGCGGCATGCGCGGCAAAGTTCCGTATGGGCAAGGCTGTGCCGGCTGCCCTTGTGGCTGCTGGCGATTTGCCTCGTGGCCATCCCGATGGCGTCTTCCGCAGGCGTCTTCATTTCGGTGAATTTTGCCCCGCCGCCACTTCCGCTGTACGCACAACCCGTCATCCCGGGTCCCGGTTACATCTGGACGCCGGGTTACTGGTCGTATGCGGGTGATGGTGGCTATTTCTGGGTCCCTGGAACCTGGGTGCTGGCGCCTTATCCTGGTGCGTTGTGGACCCCCGGTTACTGGGGCTGGGCTGGAGGCGTCTACGTGCTCCACATGGGCTATTGGGGACCACGCGTCGGGTTCTACGGCGGGATCAACTACGGCTATGGTTACACCGGCGTCGGCTATGTCGGCGGCTACTGGCGCCATGGTGGTTTCTATTACAACCGCAGCGTCAACAACATCCGCACGACGAATATCACCAACGTCTATACCCGGACCGTCATCAACAACACGACCATCAATCGGGTCAGCTACAACGGTGGCATGGGCGGGGTGATGGCACGTCCCACGGAAGAGGAACGACTGGCGGCGCGCGAACCGCATACGCCACCGACCGGCGCGCAAATGCGGCAGGTCCGCATGGCCAGTCGGCAGCGGTTGTTGCGTGCCTCGGTCAACCATGGCGTACCAACCATCGCCGCCACACGACGTCCGGGGGTCTTCGCGGGCCGCGGCGTGATTCGGGCCCGGCCCGCGCGTGAGTACTCCAGGACCGGCGCGCATCCACCGATGCATCCTTTCTATCGACATCCACGCCTACAGAACGATCATCCGTACGCGCATCCACAACGTGTGCCGCGTATGCATCCACCAGGCGGGCCGATACGCCGGACGCCTCCGCCGGTGCATCGCAAGCCGCCACACCGGCCATGCTGCGGCGGTGCCCCGAGTGCCGCCAGCGTCTGATGCCGCAATTGCCGCAATCGGGGACTTCCCGGACCGACGCTGTCAGTCGACCGGCAGTGTGCGAAACCGTGGCCTCATCGCGCGGACGCATCACCGGCCTCACACACGCAATTCGCGTTCGGCGGCAACACAACACGACGGCCGGCGAAAACCTGAAAGCTCAAGGCAAGAGCATCAAGCACGCGGCATTGACGGAAAGTCTCCCAAGGAACTGTTAGGCGGCAATGTCTACGTACTCAACGTGACTGCTGGGAGGAGGCACGGGCGACCCATCCTCGCGAAGCCCCTCCAGATGGAAGGCGATCGCTTCACGGATTTGCTCCTCGACTTCTTCGATGGTACTGCCGGTGGCGACACATCCAGGGAGGTCGGGAACATAGGCGGAGTAATTGGCCGCAGCCTGCTCAATGACGATTGCGTAGCGCA
>JAJYPJ010000005.1:85836-86636 GCA_021795435.1 Pseudomonadota bacterium | reverse complement strand
GGCGATGACCTGCGCGGTGCGCACGATGTCCGTCGTGGCGCGGTGCAGCGCCTCGCGGCGCACCGCGCCGATGCGCGCGTGCAGCGTGGCCACGCGCCGCTGCGTGCGCCGCATGCGGTTCGAGACTTCGATGCGCGTCCCCTTCGGAAAGGGTCGGGTTGGATCCAGTCCCTGCCGCCGGGCCGCGGCATCGCGCTGGCGCACGTAGTGCCGCTGGTAGCGGCGCAAGCGGCCGAGTTGGGCACGAAGCGCCGCCGGCGCCGGCACCCGCACGCCATCGCTGCGCACGATCTGATCCTTCAGGCCGATGTCGACGCCAATCGCTGCGCGCGTCGGCGGCGCGCAGGCCGGCGCCGACACGCCGTCAGCCGTGAGGCTGGCATACCAGGCGCCCGCCTTCCGGCGCAGGGTGATCGCGCGCAGCCGGCCGCTGAGTTCTTCCGTGCGCCGCAGCTTCAACACGCCGAGGCCGGGCAGGCTCACGCGCGACCAGCGGTCGTTCTCTTCGCCACGCTCGACCTGTTCGCGCCGCTGATCCAGGGTGAAGCGGATCCCGTGCGGCACGCCGCGGCGCCGGAAGTGCGGGTACTTGGCGCGCTTGGCGAAGAAGCCCGCGAAGGCGCGTTCCTGGTCGCGCAGCACCTGGTTGAACGGCTCGCGCGGCAGCTCGCCGAGCCATGCGGTCTCGCGCGCGGCGCGCAGCGCCGTGAACGCGCGGCTCAGCGCGATCCAGTTGAGCGTGGTGCCGTCGGCACGGTAGGCCGCGCTGCGCCGGTCCAGCGCCCAGTTCCACACGAACC
>JAJYPJ010000005.1:0-85826 GCA_021795435.1 Pseudomonadota bacterium | reverse complement strand
GAGCTGCCCGAGCTGGCGCCGCTGTGCACGGCTCGGGTAGACGCGCATGCGGTACGCGCGTTCGATCATGGCGGGCGCGGCTTCGACCATGACCGCATTCAACAACAAACCCGTCGCAGGGCGTGAGACGCAGCACAGGCTGCCGCCGGACGTCCACCTCGCGGGCCGCGATCGCCAGGACGGCTGCACGGCCTCGCTGCGCGAACGCTCCGCACGACTCAGGCCGGCGGGGGCGTCAGCGTCCTGCCTCCTTCGACACCAGGTTCAGTCGTAGTGGTATCGACAGGCTACGATGGCCAGTGCGCCCGCTTGGACGGTATAGACCAGCCGGTGGGTCTCGTCGATGCGGCGCGACCAGTAACCGGCAAGATTCTCGCGCAGAGGCTCCGGCTTGCCGATCCCCTCGAATGGGTGTCGCAGTGCGTCCTGGATCAGCGTGTTGATGCGCTTGAGCGTCTTGCGGTCCTGGCCCTGCCAGTAAAGGTAATCGCTCCAGGCGGCCGCCGTCCAGAGCAGGCGGTCAGGCATCGGCCAGGACGCGCGCGCGCAGCTTGCCGGCGCGCAGCTGGCCAATCGACTTCGCCAGATGCGCGGCATTGGCAGGGGCCTTGAGCAGGTGAACGGTTTCCATCCAGCTGTTCAAGGTATCCAGCGACATGACCACGGCGTCGGGTGCATCGCGGCGCGCGATCACGGTCACATCGGCATCCTCGACGACGCGATCGATGACCTGCTTGAGGTTGTTGCGGGCTTCGGAGAAGCTGACGATACGCATGGGACTTGTCCTGATAATGGTACAAGTCTAACCAACAAAGTCGACGCTTTCCACCCCCGCGATCAGGCCATGGATCCTTCCCCTTTTCGGCAGGCCTTTTGCTCTATACCCAGGTCCTTGTCGTTTCCCAGGGGAGGAAGGACAAGGATTTTCCCTCAAACGCAGGCTTTCGGGGTTTTGGACCGAAGGTCTTGGTGGCGCTTGTGACGGATGTTTTGGCTTTTTGTCTTCATGACGACGCACTCGGGACAAAACGGGGACAACCAGATACGAAAAAGGCCCGATTTTTGATCAGGCCTTGTTTCTACGTTATTGATTGTGGTGGGCGGTATAGGGTTCGAACCTATGACCCCTGCCGTGTGAAGGCAGTGCTCTACCGCTGAGCTAACCGCCCGCGTTCGGGCCGCGCAGTCTACGGCGCCGGCCACCGAATGGTCAACGTGATTCACTGCGTCCTTTTCCCCGTTGCCCTGCGACGCGACCCTCGCAGCTCGCTAGCCGATTGGCGGGTGCCGCGCCGCCGCCTATGATCCGTGGAACGGTGGACCACCGCTACACGACGGGGATGATCATGCAACGCTGGGTCAAACTGCCGGATGGACGGCTTCTGGATGCGGCCCGAGTCGTGTTGATCGGCAAGCCTGAAACGTTTCAGCGCCTGGACGAGGAAGGAAACGATCTGGGAACGGGCGTCACGGTCATGCTGGGCATTGACTACGTGCGGGAACACCAGCTCACCGCCACGGGCAGCCGCGACGAGATCGCCGCGCTGCTCAAGGCCTTGATGGGCGCAACCGGTAACGGCAGCGCGTGACTTTTTGTCGAGCCGCTGTTCCAATGACGCTCAGGGAGATGGCATACCTCCCGGCCTCGCGGCCAAACCACCCCCCGGGTTGATGATGCCTGCCTCACCCCACGTCCGGGTGCGGCAGGCATTGGCGTGGACGGGCATCGACAGCGCGGGGCGCAAAGGAGCACGATGAACTGGGACATCTGGGGAGGCATCGCCATCGGTGCCGTGCTGGGCGCATGGCTTCGCTACGGATTCGCGCTGCTCCTGAACCCGGTCTTTCCCACCCTGCCGCTGGGGACGGTCGCCGCCAACCTCCTGGGCGGCTTCTTGATGGGTCTGGTGATCAGTGGATTCCCGCCCTACATGGGCCTGCCGGTCGCCGTACGGCTCGCCTTCGCGACCGGCTTCCTCGGGGGCCTGACCACCTTTTCGACATTCGATGCCGAGTCGGCAACCCTCTGGTTACGGGGCCAGTGGAGCTGGGCACTGGTCCATACGGGCATCCACCTTTTGGGCGGCATCGGCCTGTGCCTGGCTGGCATCGGGCTGGGTCGCCTGCTGACCCGGCATTGAGGCTTCCAGGAGATCCGCCATGAACGGTTACGCGCTGCGCTTCTACATGCACGAAAGCCAGAAACACCGTGGCATGCTCCTCTACGAATGGCTACTGGAGCAGGCCCGACACCGCGGCATCCACGGCGGCTCAGCCTTTCGCGCCATCGCCGGATTCGGCCGTCATGGACGCATGCAGGAGCAGTCATTCTTCGAATTGGCGTCCGAACTCACCGTGCTGGTCGAATTCCTCGTCAGCGCCGAGGAAGCGGATACCCTCTTGGCGCTCGCCAGCGAGGACAAGGCCCCATTGTTCTGGAGCCGTTACGCGATCGAATACGGAACGACGACGCCGCGCGCCTGAGCGGATCCCCCGCCATGCCATGACGCCCGTTCGTCACGGCTCGACTGGGCGCCGATTTGACAGCGCGGCGCGCGGATTGGAATCATTTGCCACGCGAGGGCGCGCGCGGCGGGAGGAATGGCGTGGCCCGGTGAAGCTATCGGGAGGGAAATGACGATGGTCTGTCCCTGCGCATCACTGAACGACGACCGCAACCGAATGCGTCGCACATGAGTGCGTCATCCCATCTGCGCGAGCGGGCCGCGCAACTCCTGGCGCTGGCTGACGTCCGGGTGGGTGGCGACCGACCCTTTGATCCGCAGATTCACGACGATCGCACGTACGCGCGCGCCTTCGCGCACGGGTCACTGGGATTCGGAGAAGCCTACATGGAGGGCTGGTGGGACGTGCAGGATCTTGCCGGGATGCTGACGCGGCTGATGCTGGCCCACCTCGACGAGAAGCTGCATACGCTGGACGCCGTGGCCTCGCACCTCCGGGCCCGCTGGCTCAACCGCCAGCGCGGGCGCCGCGCGTGGGAAATCGGCAAGCGCCACTACGACACCGGCAACGAATTGTTCGCCGCCATGCTCGGCAAACGCATGGTGTACAGCTGCGGCTACTGGGCACGCGCCGACAATCTCGATGATGCTCAGGAAGCGAAGCTCGATTTGGTGTGCCGCAAGCTCCAACTGAAACCCGGCATGCACGTCCTGGATATTGGTTGCGGTTGGGGAGAAGCCTTGAAATTCGCGGCCCAACGCTACGGCATCACCGGCGTCGGCATCACCGTTTCCGAGGAGCAGGCCGCGTGGGCAACAACGCTGTGCCAGGGCCTGCCCATCGAAATTCGGCTGCAGGATTACCGTGACGTCGAAGAAACCTTCGACGCCGTCTTCTCGATCGGGATGTTCGAGCATGTGGGCGCGCGGAACTACCGAACCTACTTCGAAACCGTGCGGCGGCTGCTGAGGCCGAACGGGCTCAGCGTGCTCCACAGCATCGGCAACAACGAGGCGCCCAGCCAGCCCGACCCATGGGTTGAAAAGTACATCTTCCCCAATTCCATGATCCCGGCCGCCAGTCAGGTCGCCACCGCCCTGGAGGGCCTGTTCGTCGTCGAGGATTGGCACAATTTCGGCGCGGACTACGACCGCACGCTCTGCGCATGGCGGGAGCGATTCGATGCGGCATGGGACCAGCTGAGGGATCGGTTCGACGAGCGCTTTCGCCGCATGTGGCATTTCTACCTCGCGTCCTCGGCCGCCGTGTTCCGTGCACGGCGCGACCAGCTGTGGCAGATCACCCTCTCGCCACGGGGTGTGCCCGGCGGATACCGCGTACCGCGTTGAGATCGCCCCGCATCGGGGGAGGACGATGCCGCCGCCGGGCCCGCCATCGGGCCAGCGCATGGCCGGAGCGTCGATGGGGCCAGTCAGCCGGCCACGCGCAACTTTTCGCCATCGACCATGACGCATGACACGGGCAGCGAGCGGCCTGGATGACCACAATGGGCGCGCTTCGGCGCGCCGACCGCGCTCCGGAGCCGCTGCGACGATTGACCCCAGCAAGCCACAATAACTAAACTAGTCGGTGCATTTGCCGCGCGTGCCCCACGCGGTCCCAGGAGCTCCCCGCATGAAGCCCATTTCCGCGCGCCTTGTCGTGCCACTGGCCGCCTTGGCCCTGCTCAGTGCTTGCAGCAAGGCCCCTGTTCCGCCGCCACCGCCGCCCCAAGTCGACGTCACCGCCGTCAAGGCCATCGACTTGCCGGTCGTCTACACGGTGGTCGGTCGTCTGGCGCCAACGCTCACCGCCCAGGTGAACGCGAGGGTGACCGGCAACGTCATTCGCAAGAACTACACCGAAGGCAGCGAAGTCCACGCAGGTCAGTTGCTGTTCCAGATCGATCCGGCACCGCTGCGTGCCGCCCTGGACGCCGCCCTGGCCCAACTCGCGCAGGCCAAGGCGACGGCCCTCAATGCAACGACGATTGCCCGACGCAACAAGGCGCTCGTCGCCCGCGGCCTGATTGCCCAGCAGACCTACGACACCGAAGCCGCCACGGCTCGGACGGCCGAGGCGGCCGTGAAGCAGGCCGAGGCCAATGTGGAATCGGCGCGCCTGAATCTCTCCTACGCCCGGGTCACCTCGCCCATCACCGGCCGCGCCGGCATCGCGGACGTGACCGTCGGTGCACTCGTCAGTGCAACCGCAGCCACGCCCATGACGACTGTCGAGCGGATCGATCCGATCTATGCGCTCTTCAGTGCCCCGTACGCCCAGGTCGAACCCTTGATCCAGGCCCAGGCCAAGGGCGCCTACCGCACGCCCGATAGTGCGCCCGCCGTGCAATTGGTGCTTCCGCAGGGTTCCACCTACGGCCCGACGGGACGGCTGGATTTCGCCGACATGGCCGTCGATCCAAGCACGGGTGCCGTGCAGCTTCGCGCGATCTTCCCGAACCCGCAGCGTGTCCTCCTGCCGGGCCTCTTCGTGACCGTCAAACTCCACGCGGGCGTGCTCCACCACGTATTCCTGGTCCCCCAGACGGCCGTCCAGCGTGACCCGGCGGGTGCATTCGTCTACATCGTGGGACCCGGCGACAAAGTGGAACAGCGGGCTGTGACGCTGGGCTCGATGCACCAGAGCGACTGGGTGGTTCGCAGCGGCCTCGCCGACGGCGACCGCATCATCGTCAACGGCATCCAGAAGGTGCATCCCGGTGAGGTAGCCCGCGCGGTGGCGACCGAGCCTGCGGCCGCAGCAGCGCACTGAGGAGCCGGCACCATGCCCAAGTTTTTCATTGATCGGCCCATCTTCGCGTGGGTGATCGCCATCCTGATCTGCCTGGCCGGCGCGGCGTCAATCTTCCGGCTGCCCATCGAGGCCTATCCGGACATCGCGCCTCCCAGCGTCGTCATCTCGGCCAGCTACCCGGGGGCCAGCGCACAGGTCGTGCAGCAGGCCGTCACCCAGGTGATCGAACAGCAGTTGACCGGTCTCGACAACCTGCTCTATTTCAGCTCGAGTTCCAGCGCCAACGGCAGCGCCAACATCACCGTGACGTTCAAGAACGGCACGAACCTCGACATCGCCGCAGTGCAGGTGCAAAACCGCGTGGCTGTCGCCATGCCGCAGCTTCCTTCGCAGGTCCAGGCACTCGGCGTGCAGGTGAACAAGGCCAATGCCGGGTTCCTGATGGTTGTCGCCCTGCGCTCCGACAACCCTGACATCGACACCTACGCGCTCAACAATCTCGTTGCATCCCAGGTCATCGATCCGCTGGAGCGCATTCCCGGCATCGGCAGTGCGAATCAGTTCGGGTCCGAATACGCCATGCGCATCTGGCTCAATCCGCTGAAGCTGCAGGGCTACGGACTGTCGGCAACGGATGTGCTCGACGCGGTGCAGGCACAGAACATCCAGACGGCCGCAGGCGCGTTCGGTGCGGCGCCTGCCGTCCCCGGGCAACCGCTGACCGTCACCGTCAACGGCGAGAGCCGCTTCAGCACGCCCCAGCAATTCGAAAACATCATCCTCCGTGCCAACAGCGACGGCACGACTGTGCGACTCAAAGACGTCGCCCGCGTCGAGCTGGCGCCGTACAGTTATGGCTTCCTCAGCCTTTACAACGGGAAGCCCGTCGCCGGCGTTGGACTGCAACTGCTTCCGGGCGCCAACGCCCTGCAGGTGGCTGCAGCCGTGCGCGCCAAGATGGATCAACTGCAACAGACCTTCCCCAAGGGCGTCACCTGGTTCAGGCCTTACGACAGCACGACGTTCGTGAAGATCTCCATCGACGAGGTCGTCAAGACGCTGTTCGAGGCCATGGTGCTGGTGTTCCTGGTCATCTACCTCTTCCTCCAGAACCTGCGGGCGACGCTGATCCCCTCGCTGGTCGTTCCGGTGGCCCTGCTGGGCACTTTTGCAGGCCTGTACGTGGCTGGCTTCTCGATCAACATCCTGACGCTGTTCGCCATGGTCCTCGCCATCGGCCTGGTCGTGGACGACGCCATCGTCGTCGTGGAGAACGTCGAGCGCCACATCACCGAGGAAGGCCTCGCGCCGCGCGAGGCGACCATCGAGGCGATGGGCCAGATCACCGGCGCCATCATCGCCATCACGCTGGTTCTTGCGGCCGTGTTCATCCCGGCCGGACTCCTGACCGGAAGCGTCGGCGTCATCTACCGGCAATTTTCGCTGACCATCGCGATCGCCATGCTGCTGTCGGCAACCATGGCACTGAGTTTCACGCCGGCTCTGTGCGCCACGCTGATCAAGGCGAACCAGCACCAGAACCGGATGCTGACGTGGTTCAACCGACTGTTCGACTGGTTGCAGCGCGTGTACATGACCCGCGTTCGCCACGCCTTGCGGCGGACGCCTCGCTGGATGTTCGTGTATCTCCTCCTGTTGCTGGCAGCCGCGTGGCTGTTCACGCGCCTCCCGTCCAGCTTCCTGCCCGAGGAAGACCAGGGCTACGCACTGGCCATCGTGCAGTTGCCGCCCGGCGCCACCATTGACCGCACGATCGGGGTCATGAACCAGGTCAAGGACATCGTGATCAAGAATCCTGCGGTCAAGGGCATGATGGAGATCGCGGGATTCAGCTTCGTCGGCTCCGGCGAGAACGCCGGCATGGGCTTCATCCGCCTGAAGCCATGGAACGAGCGCACGGCGCCGAGCGAGCAGATCGGACCCTTCATGCAATGGGCGAGCCACGCCCTCAGCCAGATCAAGGGCGCCCAGATCTTCGTGGTCAACCTCCCCACCATCCGTGGCCTGAGCCAGTTTGGCGGCTTCGACATGGAGCTCGAGGACCGCGCGGGCCTTGGCCACGCCAAGCTGATGCAAGCCATGGGCATGCTGTTGGCGAAAGCCGCGAAAAACCCTGCCGTGACGGGAGTCAGGCCGAATGGACTGCCGCCCGCGCCCCAGTTGCACTTGAGCGTGGACCGCGTGCAGGCCGCTGCAATGGGCCTTTCGGTCAGCGATGTCTACAACGCGCTGCAGCTCATGCTGGCGCCGGTCTTCGTCAATGACTTCAACTATCAGGGCCGTGTGCTGCGCGTGGTCATGGAAGCGGACGCCCCCTACCGCATGGGGCCGCAGGCACTCGATGATTTCTACACGATCAGCAGCAAGGGTGCGATGGTGCCCCTGTCGACGGTCGTGCACACCCACTGGGCCATCGGATCACCGTCGCTGACGCGTTACAACGGCTACGGCTCCATGGAGATCGTGGGCAACTCGGCGCCAGGCTACAGCTCGGGCCAGTCCATGGCGGCCATGCAGAACATCGTCGAACACGACCTGCCGCGCGGCATCGGCTTCGAATGGACCGGCCAGTCCTATCAGGAGGTCCTCTCGGGACAGCAGGCCCCGATCCTCTACACGTTGTCGATGATCGTGGTGTTCCTCGCCCTTGCCGCCCTGTACGAGAGCTGGTCGATTCCGGTGGCCGTGCTGTTGGTGGTGCCCATGGGCGTCTTGGGATCCCTGCTGCTGACCTGGCTGCGCGGGCTGCCCGATGACATCTACTTCAAGGTCGGACTGATCGCCGTCATCGGGCTGTCGGCGAAGAACGCCATTCTGATCGTCGAGTTTGCGCGCGAGCAGCAACAGAAGGGCGCGGGCCTCATTGCAGCGACGCTCGAGGCCGCGCGATTGCGCCTCAGGCCGATCCTGATGACGTCCATCGCCTTCATCCTGGGTGTTCTGCCGCTGGCCGTCAGCAGCGGCGCCGGCGCGAACAGCCGGCACTCGATTGGCACTGGCGTCATCGGCGGCATGCTGGGAGCCACGGTAATCGGCCTGCTGCTGATCCCGGTGTTCTACGTGGTGGTCCGCCGTCTCACCGGTGACCGCGCGGATGGCACGGAAGGCAGTGGCGAAGACGTGATCCGGCCGTTTGACTGAGCACTGGAGTCGCATCCAGGCGCGGTCCGGAAGGACACGCCCTCGCCGCGCGACCGGCCCTGCAACCCAACCGGCGGGCCGGTCGCGCAAGGGACCATCGCGATTCGTGCAATGACGCCTAGACGAGGTACATGCCGCCGTTCACCGAGATCGTCGAACCCGTGAGATAGGCGGATCGGTCATCGACCAGGAACGAGACCACGTGTGCCACGTCATCCGGATGGCCAAGGCGCCCGACGGGAATCTGGGCCACAATGGCCTCGAGCACTTTGGGGACCATGGCCGCCACCATGTCCGTGGCGATGTAGCCGGGTGCAACCGCGTTGACCGTGATCCCCTTGCCCGCGGACTCCAGCGCCAGCGACTTCGTGAATCCGAGCATGCCGGCTTTGGCGGCGGCGTAGTTGGTCTGGCCAAACTGCCCCTTCTGGCCGTTGATCGATGCGATGTTGACGATCCGACCCCAGCCGCGCTCGCGCATGCCGGCAATGACCGCCTTGGTCATGTTGAAGCAGGCGAAGAGATCGTCCTCCAGCACAACCCGCCATTGCTCCGGCGTCATCTTGTGCAGCGTCGCGTCCCGGGTGATCCCTGCATTGTTGACCAGGATATCAACCGGCATGCCGGCCTCATCCTCGACGCGCGCGACGCCGGCCTGACAGGCATCGAAGTCGCCGACGTCCCAGCGATAGGCGCGCATGCCCGTGTCCGACGCGAATGCGGCAGCCGCGGCATCGTTGCCACGGTAGGTTGCGACGACTTCATGGCCTTCCTGCTGCAGCCGGCGCGCAATCGCCGCGCCAATCCCTCGCGTTCCACCCGTCACGAGCGCGAGTCTGCGGGTCCTGACGATCGACGCCTCTTCCATCGTTGCACATCCTCTCGACGCCCGTTGCGCAGCCCGAACCCCGCATCCGGCGTTCGCGCCCCATCGGGATGGCTGCCCGCGGCGTCGCATCCCGCATCCCTTCGTCACCCGGCGGCGGCAACCGCCGCGACGCGGCCTCGCGCTTCAGTCCCGGGCGCCGCGGCGACCCGGGCTTGTTCCCTCCATCGGCCTCCCGGCCCCGCCATGCCCCAAGGGCGCGAAACGGAGGCCGGAACTCGGCCGAGCGCAACGGCCCCGGTCTCGGTCAGGTCCGCTTGGCCCCGCGTCCGGCATCGGTTGCGTGCTTGTCATCGTTGGACGACCTGCGTCCGCTGCCGTCACCCGGGAGATTCCCGAGCGATTGCAATGTCGTCGACATCAGCTTGGCCGCACTCTCGAACGCACCCATGAATGGCGCGCTCCACGCGTTCTGGAAATCGCCGGCCGGGCTTGTCCCGCCGGCTCCGAGCGCCCGTCCGGCGTTCTGGAATCCGGCAAAGCTGTCATTGCCGTACTCGACGACCAAGCGCATGATCTCGGCGTAAGCCGCCGCTGCTTCGGCCATGACATTCGTCGCCCTGCTGTTGTGGCTGGCAACAGCCTTCGTGATGCGGTCGACGGCATCCTGGGTAAACGATGCAGGATCGTTCGAGGCCGACGCCAGGTTTGTCGAAGCGTCTCGAATCCAGGCGTGCAGGGCGTCAGCCTGGGCATCCGTTATCCGCTTGTGCTGCTCCAGGATCTTCGAAGTGAACAAGAACGTATTGGCGATATGGTCCTTGTGCAACTTGCGAAGTTCATCCAATTGCGAAGTCGAGATCATGGCGCACCTCCTCCAGGTAACGGCGCATCCATGGCTGGGACGTCTTTCCGGGCACCCCGGGCATCGCGATCAGGCAATGCGTCAGCGGCGGCTGCTTCAGGCGGGCCAACCTGCATCGTCCATGCGTGACTCGGCGTCGACGCATGGTCCGATTCGCACAGTACGCTCGTACCTCGCCGCGCGGCATTGATCTGGGTCAAGCGGACTCGCGCATGACCGTCGTACGCTTGCCTCACCTGCCTGGGTTGTGGGTCCGCTGGTACAGAATGCCGCAGGACCAGTGTCAACAGTGACTAAGCGTTCCGCGCCAATGGGTGAAGCGTCCAGCAACGGCTGGCGCGACGACGCCATCGAAAACGGTGCCGATTATGGGCAGTCGCTCCGATTGCTCGATCGCGCCGCCCACGTGGCCTTTGCGCGCGCAACGCTGGGCCTTTCGCCGGCATCTCGCGCCCTCGCCTTTCAGGACTGGTTTGCGCACCTGCTGTTCGCGCCATCAACGCAGTTGGACGCCCTTTTCTACCTTGCATCCCATTGGGCCCGCTCTCCCGCGGATCTTCTGCGCGCCTATGGTGGCACCCTGCCGCCGTATGAAGGACTGGAGTCGATGAAGGCGGAAAGCCGGGACCGTCGATTCGAGGATGCGCGCTGGCAGCAATTTCCGTTCAACTGGATTGCATGGAACTTCCTGCACCAGCAGGCATGGTGGGAGCGACTCACGATCGGAGTGCCCGGTGTCTCGCGCCACCACACGGATCTCGTGTCGTTCACGGCGCGCCAGATGCTGGACGTCTGCTCCCCGAGCAACGTGCCGTGGACCAATCCGGAATTCATCAGCGAAACGCTGGAGCGGGGTGGCCTCAATCTCGTCGATGGACTCAGGACCTGGATGGCCGATGCGCAACGGATCCTGCTCGGGCTTCCACCGGCCGGCACCGAGGCATTCATCCCCGGTCAGCAGGTCGCGATCACGCCGGGCAAGGTCGTATTCCGCAATCGCCTGATCGAGCTGATCCAGTACGGAGCATCCACCTCGCGCGTCGATGCGGAGCCGTTGCTCATCGTCCCGGCGTGGATCATGAAGTACTACATCCTGGATCTATCGCCCCGGAATTCGATGGTCCGGTACCTCGTCGAACAAGGCCACACGGTGTTCATGATCTCCTGGAGGAATCCCACGGCCGAGGATCGTGACCTCGGGATGGACGACTACCTTGACCTCGGCTTGTTCGCGGCACTGGACGTCATCCGCACGATCGTCCCTGGCTATCCCGTCCACGCGATTGGCTACTGCCTCGGCGGAACGCTGCTGGCCATCGGCGCGGCCATTCTCGCCACACGCAGCGACCGCGCGCTGGCCACCCTGACGCTGCTCGCCGCCCAGACCGACTTCACCGAACCCGGGGAGTTATCCCTCTTCATCGACGAGAGCCAGATCAGCTTGCTCGAAGACCTGATGTGGTCACAGGGCTACCTTGACGGCGCCCAGATGGCGGGTGCCTTCCAGATGCTGCGATCAACCGATTTGATCTGGTCGCGGATGACACGAAGCTACCTGCTCGGCAAGCGCGACCTGCCGAACGACCTGATGTCCTGGAACGCGGACGTCACGCGGATGCCGTCGCGAATGCACAGCGAGTATTTGCGCGGGACGTATCTCCGAAACGATCTCGCGGAAGGCCACATGACCTATCGCGGACAGGCCGTTTCGATGGAAAACGTGAAGCACCCGCTTTTCGTCGTGGCGACCGAAGCGGACCATGTGGCTCCCTGGCGCTCGGTCTACAAGATCCACCTGCTCACCGATACCGACACCACGTTCGTCCTGACCAGCGGCGGGCACAACGCGGGGATTGTCAGCGAACCCGGTCATCCTCGGCGACATTACCATTGGGCGCATCACGCACTTGGTGAAGCGTACACGCATCCGGATGACTGGATGGCCAGCGCCAAACCGGAGCAGGGATCCTGGTGGCCGCGGTGGAGTGCGTGGCTGCACGCCCACTCGACTCGCGATGTCGATCCGCCACCGATGGGCGCGGATGGCACGCCCGTCCTGATGGATGCACCGGGCAGTTACGTCCTGCAGCGCTAGGCCACCCGCTGGGCGTTGCCGTCACCCTCGCCAGGCGCGCCGCCAGACGCGCAGGACCTGGGCGCGTGCGAGGCGCCATCGGTGGCCATCGACGAATGCGAGGTGCAACCCCTCCCGCCAATGCATCCGGGCATGCCAGGCCGCCAGTGCCCGCAGGGCCTCCTCCGGACCCGCCGACGCGAGGTCGACCAGCGATGACGAACGGCCGGCCATTGGATGCGGCGAGGGCAACCGATGACTGCCCGCGTGCCAAGCCAGTGCCGTCACCAGCGGGTCGTCGCTGAAGACCCCCGACGGTGCTCGGCGAGGCCTTGCCGGCAACCGACCGCCTCCCCAGAACCACAAGGCATTGATCGGCAGGCGACCGCGGTCCGCGCGTTGCCGATTCAGCGGGTGCTGATGGAGCAGAATCTGGATCTCGTTGAATAGCAGCCGCCAGCGTCGGCCGACGTCGCCGGCGGGCAGATGCGGCAGCAACTGGGCGCCCAACACCTGCTCGGGATCGGCCAGTAGCGGTAACGGCGTGCCGGTTAGCATGCGAACCTGCCAGCGTCCGGGAAGCGTCGTTTCCAGCAGCATGCCGGCATCGCCCAGCAACGGCCGAAGCGGCCGCGCCAGCGACTCGGCCTCGGCCATCGTCAGATCCAGCGTGTCCCACGCCAGCAACCTCGCGCCTGCAGCCTCCGGCTGGATGTACACCGGGTCCGCGCACACCCACGTTCCGTCCCCTGCATCGCCGGCAGCGGCTTCACGCAAAAGTGCAGCGGCAGGAATCATGCCCGCAGCCAAGCCAAACTGTTCGCGCAGCACCGGCAAGCGACCAGCCGGCATCAGGGGAAGCCTGTCGCCCCTGCCCAGCCACCGTGACAACCGCGGGTGCTGCCCCAGCTGATCCAGGGGCGGCATCAACAAGGTTACGCCATCCATCCCCGCAGCCTAGCGCGACCATCCACTCGGTCAAGCACCGTCGAGCGCCTCGTAGGCAGCCAGCCATTCCGCCTCCGCGGCGGCGTGATCGCGGGCCAGCGTCGCCGCCTGCCGAGCCAGTTCGGTGGCTGCATCCCCCGCACCGCTGTAAACCGCGGCGTCCGACAGCTTCGCGTTGATTGCCTTGAGCGCCGCATCCAGCTCGGACAGGCGCTGCTCGGCGCGCTTCATGCGGTCCCGAAGCGGCTTTTCACGCTCTCGCTGCACCGCGGATCGCCGTCTGCGCTCGCGGGGGTCGAGCCCGTCGTCCTCCGACGCCGATGCGATGGGCGCGGTGCCTCGCGCGAGGGCTGCTTGCAGCGCAGCATAATCGTCGAGGTCACCATCAAAGTCCTCGACGCGTCCATCGTGGACCAGCCAGAAGCGGTCGCACACAAGTCCCAGCAGGTGCCGGTCGTGCGCGACCAGCAGCATGGCTCCTGGATACTCATTGAGCGCATCGGCCAGGGCTTCCCGCATGTCCAGATCGAGATGGTTGGTCGGCTCATCAAGCACCAGCAGGTTGGGCCGTCGCCACGCGATCAACGCGAGCGCCAAGCGCGCACGCTCACCCCCCGAAAGGGTCTCCACGGGCTCCATGGCGCGGTCGCCAGGAAAGTGCCAATTGCCCAGCCAGTCGCGCAGGACCTGGGGCGCCGCATCCCCGGCAATCGCCGAGAGATGCGCATACGGGCTCTCGCCGACACACAGGGACTCCACCGTGTGCTGCGCGAAATAGCCAATGACCAGATCGCGATGGGCTGTCCGCGCGCCTTCCTGCAGAGGCAACTCACCCACGATCGCCCTCACCAACGTGGACTTGCCGGCACCATTGCGGCCAAGCACGCCGATCCGCTCGCCCGCCTGCACGCTTCGGCGAATGCCCGCAATGACCGGGCGCCCCGCATAGCCGGTCGCCGCATCATCGAGGGCCAGCAGGGCATGCGGTTGCCGGGCCGGCTCCGGGAATCGGAACTGGAAGGCCGAACTCTCGCGAAGGATCGCCGTATCACCGAGCTTCTGCAGCCGCTTCACCCGTGACTGCGCCTGCCGCGCCTTGGTGGCCTTCGCCTTGAATCGATCAATGAACGCCTGCAGGTGCTCGCGCTCGGCCTGCTCGCGCGCGCGCGCCGCCTGCAACTGCCGAACCTGCTCCGCGCGTTGGCGTTCAAAGGCGCTGTAATTGCCCGAGTAGGCGCGCACGGTGCCACTGTCGATGTGCAGGACCTGCGTGCAAACCGCGTCGAGGAACTCGCGATCATGCGAGATGATCAACAGGGTGCCCGCATAGCGCTGAAGCCAGCCCTCCAGCCACAGCACGGCGTCCAGGTCCAGGTGATTCGTGGGCTCGTCCAGCAGCAGCAGGTCCGACGGCGCCATCAGCGCGCGGGCGAGGTTGAGGCGCGCTCGCCAGCCCCCCGAAAAGGATGCCACGGCGTTCCGGTGCGTATCCGGCGCGAATCCGAGGCCGTGCAGGAGGCGCGCCGCCCTCGCTTCCGCGTCATAGCCATGCAAGGCCTCGATTTGCTGGTGCGCCTGGGCCACCGCGGCATGATCGCCGCGCTGCTCGGCTGCCGCCGCAGCACCATGCGCGGCATGCAACTCTGCATCCCCCGCCAGCACGAAGGAAAGCGCACTGTCCGGCAATGCGGGCGTTTCCTGCGCAACCGACGCCAGACGCCCCTTGGCGGGTCGTTCGATCACGCCGGCGTCGGCCTCGAGGTCGCCGAGCAATGCGGCGAACAGCGTCGATTTGCCGGATCCGTTGCGGCCCACGACGCCCGCGCGCGTGCCCGCGTGGATCGTCAGGTCCAGATTGGAGATCAGTACCCTGCCGCCGCGGCGCAGCGCAAGGCCGCGGAAGGCAATCACTCGTAGCGCACGGCAACGATTTCGAAGACGCGGACGCCCGAAGGCGCGTTGAAATCCACCGCATCGCCTTCCTGCCTGCCGATCAGGCTGCGGGCGAACGGACTGCTCACCGACAGCAAGCCGGCCTTGATGTCGGCCTCGAGGTCTCCGACGATCTGGTACACGATCGTCTCCCCGCTATCGCTATCCTCCAACTCCACGATCGCGCCGAAAACGATGCGCGGTGCCGCATTCAAACGCGACACATCGATGATTTCGGCAAACGAGAGCGCGGCCTCCAGCTCCTTGATCCGGCCTTCGATGAATCCCTGCTGCTCTCGCGCTGCATGGTATTCGGCGTTTTCCTTGAGGTCGCCATGGGCGCGCGCCTCGGCGATGGCGGCGATGATGCGTGGACGCTCGGTGCTCTTCAGGCGCTCCAATTCGGCGCGCAGCCGTTCGGCGCCCTTGCGGGTCATGGGTGCGCGATTCATGTATTCAACTCCCGGTGCAGTTCCTGCAGGCTGTGTACTTCGCCGAGCGCGCGGAAATCCAGGGAATGGAGCAGCGCCCGGGCACCTGCAATGGTGGTGGAATAGGTAATGCGCATCTGCAACGCCTCGCGACGGATCGAGAAGGAGTCGGCGATGGCCTGCTTGCCTTCCGTCGTGTTGACGATGAAGACGATTTCCCCGTTCTTGATCAGGTCCACGATGTGCGGGCGGCCCTCAACGACCTTGTTGATTCGTTCGCAGGGCACGCCGTGGCTGGCCAGGAATGCCGCGGTCCCGCTGGTCGCGACCAGGCCATAGCCACGCTGCAGCAAGTCCTGGGCGACTGGCAGCAACCGTGGCTTGTCGCCATCACGGACCGAGAGGAATGCCTTACCGAGCGGCGGTGACTTGATGCCTGCGGCTTCATGCGCCCGGGCGAATGCCGCGCCGAAGCTTCGCCCCACGCCCATGACCTCGCCGGTTGAGCGCATTTCCGGCCCCAGGATGGGATCGACATTCTGGAATTTGGCAAAGGGGAAGATGGCCTCCTTGACGGAGTAGTAAGCGGGCACCACCTCGCGGCTCGCGCCCTGCGCGGCCAGCGTCCGCCCCGCCATGCAGCGGGCGGCAATCTTGGCCAGCGGCACGCCCGTGGCCTTGGAGACGAACGGAACGGTTCGCGAGGCCCGCGGGTTCACTTCCAGAAGATAAATGTCGTCTCCCTGCAACGCGAACTGCGTATTCATGAGCCCATTGACCCGAAGCGCACGCGCCAGAATGCCCACCTGCTCGCGCAGGCGCGCCTGCAGGGCTGGCGAAAGCGAATAGGGCGGCAGCGAACACGACGAGTCGCCGGAATGCACGCCGGCCTCCTCGATGTGCTCCATGATGCCGCCCACCAGGACGTTGCCCTCCGCGTCAGCGACCACGTCGACATCGACCTCGATGGCATTGTCGAGGAAGCGGTCGAGCAGCACGGGCGAACGATCGGAAACGCGCACGGCATCGCGGATGTAGCGTTCGAGGTCGGCATCCGCATAGACGACCTCCATCGCGCGGCCGCCCAGCACGTAGCTGGGACGCACCACCAGTGGATAGCCGATCTCGCGCGCCATCAACAGCGCCTCCACCGCCGTCCGCGCCGTGCGGTTCGCCGGCTGCAGCAGACCGAGTTCGGCAACCAGCTTCTGGAAGCGCTCGCGGTCCTCGGCAAGGTCGATCGAATCCGGCGTCGTGCCGATCACGGGGGCACCTGCGGCTTCCAGGGCCTGCGCAAGCTTGAGCGGAGTCTGTCCACCGTACTGGACGATGACGCCGACCGGCTTTTCGAGCGCCACGATTTCCAGCACGTCCTCCAGCGTCACCGGCTCGAAGTAGAGGCGATCGGAGGTATCGAAGTCCGTCGAGACGGTCTCCGGATTGCAGTTGACCATGATCGTCTCGAACCCGTCCTCGCGCAGCGCCAGCGCGGCATGGACGCAGCAGTAGTCGAATTCGATCCCCTGGCCGATGCGATTGGGCCCGCCACCGAGCACCATGATCTTGCGGCGATCGGTCGGTGCTGCCTCGCACTCTTCGTCGTACGTGGAATAGAGGTAGGCGGTGGTGGTTGCAAATTCCGCTGCACAGGAGTCGACCCGCTTGTAGACGGGCCGCACGCCGAGGGCGTGCCGAAGCGCGCGCAGGGCCGCTTCGTCCGTTCCAGCCAGCGTGGCCAGCCGCGCGTCGGAAAAGCCGAGGCTCTTCAGTTCGCGCAACCGCGCTGAATCCAGGGAATGCAGTCCACCCTCGCGAACCCGCGATTCCTCCTGGACGATGTCCTCGATCACGGCCAGGAACCATGGATCGATGTGCGTCAGGCCGTGCACGTCAGCCAGCGTCATGCCGGCGCGGAACGCATCGGCGACGTGGAACAGCCTTTCAGGACCGGGCTCGCGCAATTCGCGCCTCAAGGTCGCTGCGTCATCGGCCTGGCCCGGATCCAGGCCCGTCGGGTCGAGGCCGCACTTGCCGGTCTCCAGCCCTCGCAAGGCCTTCTGCAGAGATTCATGCATGGTGCGGCCAATGGCCATGACCTCACCCACTGACTTCATCTGGGTGGTCAGGCGTGCATCCGCCTGCGGAAACTTCTCGAACGCAAATCGCGGGATCTTGGTCACCACGTAGTCGATCGTCGGCTCGAAGCTCGCCGGTGTCCTGCCGCCCGTAATCTCGTTTCGCAACTCATCGAGCGTGTAGCCCACGGCCAATTTGGCAGCCACCTTCGCGATCGGAAACCCGGTGGCCTTGGAGGCCAGCGCCGATGAACGGGAGACGCGAGGGTTCATCTCGATGACGACCATGCGGCCGTTTTCGGCATTGATGCCGAATTGCACGTTGCTGCCGCCGGTATCCACGCCAATCTTGCGCAGCACGGCGATGCTCGCATCGCGCATGCGCTGGTATTCCTTGTCCGTGAGCGTCTGCGCGGGCGCCACGGTGATCGAATCGCCCGTGTGCACCCCCATCGGATCGAGGTTCTCGATGGAGCAGACGATGATGCAATTGTCCGCCGTGTCGCGGACCACTTCCATCTCGAATTCCTTCCACCCGAGCACCGATTCCTCGACCAGCACCTCGTGCACGGGCGAAAGATCCAGTCCCCGCTTGACGATCTCCTCGAACTCCTCGCGATTGTAGGCAATGCCACCGCCACTTCCGCCCAGGGTGAAACTGGGCCGGATGATGGTGGGATAACCGACCTGGGCCTGGATCGCGACCGCCTGCTCGAAGCTGCGCGCCACCGCCGCCTTCGGACACTGCAGGCCGATCTCCTGCATCGCGACGCGGAAGAGTTCGCGATCCTCGGCCATGCGGATCGCTTCCCGAGACGCACCGATCAACTCGACGCCATGCTTCTCCAGCACGCCGTTGTCGGCCAGTTCCAGCGCGCAGTTCAGCGCCGTCTGCCCGCCCATCGTCGGCAGCAGTGCATCGGGCTTCTCCTTGGCGATGATCCGGGCCACGGACTGCCAGGTCATGGGCTCGATGTAGACCGCGTCGGCCATGTCGGGGTCGGTCATGATGGTGGCGGGATTGCTGTTCACCAGCACCACCCGGTAGCCTTCCTCCCGCAACGCCTTGCAAGCCTGCGCACCGGAATAGTCGAATTCGCACGCCTGGCCGATGACGATGGGCCCGGCGCCAATGATCAGGATGCTGCGGATGTCGGTGCGCTTGGGCATGTCAGCGCGCCTCCATCAGCGCCACGAAGCGGTTGAAGAGATGGGACACGTCATGCGGTCCCGGCGAAGCTTCCGGGTGACCCTGGAACGAAAATGCGGGTGCGTCGACCAGCTCGATTCCCTGATTGGATCCATCAAACAGCGAACGGTGGCTTACCCGCACCCTGGGCGGCAGGCTGGATTCGTCCACCGAAAAACCGTGGTTTTGGCTGGTGATCAGGACGCGGCCGCTGGCAAGCTCCTGCACCGGATGGTTGGCGCCGTGGTGCCCGAACTTCATCTTGACCGTGCGGCCGCCCACAGCCAACCCCAGCAGCTGGTGGCCCAGGCAAATGCCGAACAACGGCACGCCGCGCGAGAGAAATTCACGGATGGCGGCAATGGCATAGGTACACGGCTCGGGATCGCCGGGCCCGTTGGACAGGAACACGCCGTGCGGATTCATGGCGAGCACCTCGCTCGCCGACGTCTCCGCGGGCACCACGGTCAATGAGCACCCTCGCTCCGCCAGCATCCGGAGGATGTTGCGCTTGACACCGAAATCGTAGGCGACGACGTGGAATCGCGCTCCACCATGCGCGAACGTGGTGGTGTCCAGGTCGAAACGCCCGGCATCCCATCGATAATGCGAGCGGGTACTGACGACGCGCGCGAGGTCCATCCCGGCCAGGCCCGCAAATCCGCGCGCGGCGGCCAGGGCGCGCCCCGCCGCATCATCCCCGGCAGCGGCATCACCCGACAGGATGCATCCGGACTGCGCGCCGCGATCCCGCAGGATCCGCGTCAGCCGCCGTGTGTCCAGGCCCGCGATGGCCACGACACCCTGGCGCGCGAGGTAGGCCGGCAGACTCTCCTCACTGCGCCAGTTGCTGGCCAGCCGCGGCACGTCGCGCACGATCAGTCCCGCCGCGTGGACCGCGTCCGATTCCGCATCGACGGCATTGCAGCCGGTGTTGCCGATGTGCGGGTAGGTCAGCGTGACGATCTGACGGGCATAGGACGGATCGGTGAGGATTTCCTGATAACCGGTGATGGCGGTGTTGAACACCACCTCGCCCACGGTCTGGCCGGGCGCGCCAACACCGGTTCCCCGGAAGATCGTGCCGTCTTCAAGGGCCAGCAGGGCGGGAACATGCATGGGTTTGCGCCTTCTGGATGCGACAAGACCCGCAGTCCAGCGCAGGGCGGGACCGAGGGGCGGGGTTCAACAGGCGAGAAGGGATTGTAGGGCCGATCGCCAGCGAAGTCACGCGCCGGCGACAGCCGGGCATGCGTTCACTTTGGCATGCGATCCTGCGCGCGGACCTGCTGGTCCCTGCGATGCTCGGCATACTCGTCGGCCACGCCGGCGGCAGCGCCCACGAGGGCGCCCACGACGGCCCCGACGGCGGTCAGCGAGCCCACCGCGCCAAAGACGGGCAAAGCCGTGAGCGCCGCGACACCGGCCGCCGCGCCCGCGGAGACCTTCACCAGGCCACGCACGAATCCCATGATCCCGACCACCTGCATTGGGGAAACCGACCGGCCCTATTTGCCCGCACCACGGGGCCCGGGTCAAGCCAACGCGATCCTGGGGCGGGCGACGAGGAGGCGACACGTTGGCGGCAGATGGCCATTCCCCTACGCAATCGTGAAGATCCGCGCCGGCACTCGCGATCGGCCCCGTCGCCGGATCAAGAAATCGCAACGCAGCGCGCAAGCCCGCGGGCAGGTGCGGGGCGCTAGCGTGATGCCACGCGCGGCATCGACTGGTTGCCATGCGACGAGCCCAGCGAGGACCGAGCGTGGACATGCGCAGCGAAACCGCGGTAGCACCCATCGAACGGCCGCAGCGTGCGCCTTCCCTGACACGCCCCTCGCCGGCACCACCCCGAGCACGCGGGTTTCGAGTGCGGCTCAAAGCCCTTCGGGCGCGACTCAAAATCCCGCTGATGAACCTTGCCGCAACTTGGGCGGCGCGGAGGCTGGATGGCGAACCGCATCGCGTCGACGATCTCCGGGCGCTTGCACCGCAACGCATCCTGCTGATCCGCACCGATCGCATCGGCGACCTGCTCTGCAGCACCCCGGTCATCGCGGCCCTGCATCGGCGCTGGCCGGACGCAAAGCTTTGCCTGGTGGGTGGTCCGCGCAACCGCGCTGCCTCGATGCTCCTGCCCTACGTGGCGCGCGGTCCCGACTTCAGCCGGCATCCGGCCACATGGCTGCGGCTCGCAGCGTGGTTGCCGCGGCAGCGCTTCGACCTCGCCGTCAGCCTTCGCTCCGAAGTGCTCTCCGGCGCATTGATCGCCGCAGCCAGCCGCGCTCCCGTGCGCATGGCCGTGCATCGCTCGCCGCGCACGGCGCCGGCCTTCAACCTTTTCCTCGGCGAGGAGGATATCCACCAGACCCGCCGATTCTGGCAGGCCGCGCGACGCATCGACCCCGTGTTTCCCGGCGAGCTGCCGAAGCCGATCATCGAACTGCGATCCGATGCCGCCGGCGTCGGGCCCAATGTCCTCGCATCGCTCGGCGTCCCGGCCCATGCAATCAAGATCGGCGTCGCGATGCCGCCTCGCCATGATCGACGGCATCGTCGTCGGGCATGGCCCCATCCAGTGCTGCGCGATGCCGTTGCGCGGCTGGTTGGCCACGGCTTTGAAGTGCTGCTGGTCCCCGGAAATCGGCGCGAACACGCGGAGGCCTTGCGCATTGCCCGCGCGGTGCCAGGTACGTGGCTGCTGCCGCCGATGACGCTGGCGGAGACCGCCTCGGTCCAGGGCCAATTGGATGCATGGATCGGCACCTCGTCCGGCCTGCTGCACCTCGCCACCGCCGTGGGGACGCCCACGCTCATGGTCGGTACCGCCGCCCTCTTGCGTGCCTGGGGGCCGCTCGGCCCGCTGCACCATCACGTCTGTGCCGACCATCCGGCGGACATCACGGCCGCCCAGGTGGTCGACGCCCTCTTTCGCCTCATGGCCAGGGTCACCGCCGATGTCGCCCAAAATCCGCAGCGCCCGGCGGCCTGACCGGGCCATCGGGGTGCTCGGCTAGGGGACCGCTCGACCCGCGGCAGCGGTCCAGATCGCGTACCAATCCTCGGCGTCGAGCCGCAGATCAAGCGCCGCAACGGCCTCCCGAAGGCCCTCGATGCGACCACTCCCGGTGATGGGATGAGGTCGCGACGGATGGCGAAGGATCCAGGCGTAGGCCAGCGTCGGCAACGAAACGCCCAAGCGGTCCGCAACCGGCTGCATGGCCGCCCGCACGCGCTGGGCCATCTCGTCTTCGCCACGCAGCAACCGGCCACCCGCGAGCGGCGACCAGATCATCGGACGCGCTCCCAACTGCTGCGCCTGGTCGAGCGTCCCGTCGTGCAGCACGGCGAGCGCAAGCGGCGACCATTCCACCTGGTTGGTCACCAGCGGATATCGCGCGTGAAGCAGCGCGAAGGCGGCAGGCGAATGATTGGACACACCCCACTGCAGCACCTTCCCTTCCCGGGTCAGTGCGGCGAACGTTTCCGCCAATTCGGCCGCGTCCATCAGCACGTCCGGACGATGGATCAGGACCCGATCCAGGCGATCGGTGCCGAAATGGCGCAACGAAGCCTCGACGCGGCGACGCACATAGGCAGGCGACGTGTCGTAATGCTTCAGATGGACATGCTCGGCCGCCGAGGGCAAGCGGATGCCGCACTTCGTGACCAGCTGCAGGCGATTGCGCAATCCGGGGACCGCGCGAAGCGCTTCGCCAAACAGCTCCTCGGCACGGCCCTGGCCGTAGATATCCGCATGATCGAAGCTGGTGATGCCCATTTCCAGCGCTTGCTGGATCCATTGCGTCCGCTCCGCCGTCGTCTGGCGCCACTCCGCACTGCGCCACAAGCCGGCGACAATGGGCGAGAGGGCCTGCGGCAGGGTTGCCGCAGGCCGGGATGCAGCGGGTTCGACCATCACGGGGAAGCGTTCAGCCCCTGCACGTAGGCTGCAATCGCGTGGATCTGGGCAACCGTGAGCTTCTGCCCCACCGACAAGGCCAACTTGGCATGCGGGCCATCTCCCCATGCCTGCCCGTTGTGCCAACCAGTCAGCACCTGCTCCACATACTCGGCATGCTGGCCCGCGATCCGCGGCACCAGCTTGGCCGCATCGCCCAGGCCCTTGGCCCCATGGCAGGACGCGCAGCCGGGCAATCCCACGGCAGGCACCCCGTGCTCGTAGATGGACTTGCCCAAGGCAACCTGATCGGTGTCGACCTCGCCCGGGGCTTCCTTCTGCTGCGAGAAGTAGGCCGCCACATCGGCCATCTGCTGCGGCGAAAGCATGGCCGCCATGCCCGACATGATTGAATTAGCCCGTTTCCCGCTGTGGAAGGACTCAAGCTGATGTTCGATGTATTCCGGGCTCTGGCCGGCAAGCTTGGGATACTGGGGATTCGTGGAATTGCCATCGGCGCCGTGGCATGCGGCACAGACCATCATCACTTCGGATTGCCCGGCTTCGGCATTGCCCACCAGCTTGTCCGCGGAATGGGCGGCCAGAACGACCGCCAAGGGGCTCGCCACCAGCAGAACCCGGATGGCATGCATGGAGCGCTTCATCATCAACCCTCCTGTTTGACGGGACCTCCCGATGATACGACCGATCGATGGCGCATATCGGCGGGGTCGGACATCCCCGCACGACCGAGGCCCGCGCGCCGCCCCTCCTGCCGAGGACGGCGTCGATGGCGCGGCCGGAGCGGGCCCGGAACGGGTGCGACGATCCCGAGACCAGCGGGACGGCGCACTACAATGCGCACACCCCGGCTTGTCCTTCACCGTGCAACGCAGGTCCGCCCCCATGGCCCCCATCGTTCTTCGCATCGACTTCGTTTCCGACGTCGCCTGCCCCTGGTGCGCGATCGGATTGGCCAACCTGGAGCAGGCCCTGGCACGGCTCGAGGATCTCATCCACGCGGAGATCCACCTGCAACCGTTCGAGTTGAATCCGCAGCTTCCCATCGAAGGAGAGGACGCCAGCGAGCATCTCATGCGGAAATACGGCATCGACGAAGCCCAGTTGGCCGTGAACCGCGCCACCATCCGCGAGCGCGCGGCGGCTTCCGGGGTGACGATCAACGCCGGGCCGGACAGTCGCGTCTACAACACCTTCGACGCGCACCGTCTCCTGCACTGGGCCGGGCTGCAGGACAAAACCCTTGCCCTGGCGTTGAAAAGGGCCCTGTTCCGCGCCTACTTCACCGAAGGCGAGAACGTTGCCGACCATGCCGTGCTTGGACGCATCGTGGCTGACGCCGAGCTCGACGCCGCAGCGGCTCGCCGGATGCTCGCGAGCGATGCGCATGCCGATGACGTCCGGACGCTGGAGCGCCAGTTCCAGCAAGCCGGCATCCATTCGGTTCCGGCCACCATCATCAACGAGATGTTCATCATCTCCGGGGGGCAGCCTCCCGAGGCGTTCGAGCACGTGCTGCGCGAGATCGCAACGCGCGCATCGGCTGCCTGAGGCCGGCCGACCGCGCCGGAATGCGCCCGCATCGCGCAAGTGGCACCACCGGCGAAGCCACCCGGCCGGTCAATTTCAGCGAGAAGGGCGCTCGATGGATGCCCTGACGGACCGCCCGGTCGCGACCCCTGGCGATTCGACCGGGCGATCCCTGGCCACTGCGCCCCGCAGCCCCACGGGATGAGGGCCTCCGTCGATTCCGACGGAAAGCCTTCGCTCCGCTACATGTTGCGTCGATACTCGCCACCGACGTCATACAGCGCATGGCTGATCTGGCCAAGCGAATTGAACTTGACGGATTCCATCAATTGCGCGAAGACATTGCGGCGATCCCGCGCGGTGGCCTGAAGGCGGCGCAGGCTGTCCTGCCCAAGCCGATTGCGCGCCTCGCCATAGGCCCGCACGTTCGCGATCTGCTGGCGCTTTTCTTCCTCGGTCGACCGGATCAGCTCGATCCGGGTCGTGATGTCGCCGGCATGGTCCTTGGGCAGGTAGGTATTTACTCCGATCAACGGCAATGACCCGTCGTGCTTCTTCTGCTCGTAATGCATGGACTCCTCCTGGATCTTGCCGCGCTGGTACATGGTGTCCATGGCGCCCAGCACCCCGCCGCGCTCGCTGATCGCCTCGAATTCCTTGTACACCGCCTCTTCCACAAGGTCCGTGAGCGTCTCGACCACGAAGCTGCCTTGCCAGGGGTTCTCGTTGAAATTCAGCCCCAGCTCGCGATTGATGATGAGCTGGATCGCCACGGCACGCCGCACGCTTTCCTCGGTGGGCGTGGTGATCGCCTCGTCGTAAGCGTTGGTGTGCAGGCTGTTGCAGTTGTCGAAGAGGGCGTACAAGGCCTGCAGCGTCGTCCGGATGTCGTTGAACTGGATTTCCTGCGCATGCAGCGAACGACCGCTGGTCTGGATGTGGTACTTCAGCATCTGGCTGCGCTCGTTCGCACCATAGCGCTCGCGCATCGCCCGAGCCCAGATACGACGCGCAACCCGGCCAATGACCGTGTACTCCGGATCCATGCCATTGCTGAAGAAGAACGACAGGTTCGGCGCGAAATCGTCGATCTGCATGCCGCGCGCCAGGTAATACTCGACGATGGTGAACCCGTTGGACAGCGTGAAGGCCAACTGGCTGATCGGATTGGCCCCTGCTTCGGCGATGTGGTAGCCGGAAATGCTCACCGAGTAGAAATTGCGCACGCCGTGGTCGACGAAGTACTGCTGGATGTCACCCATCATGCGCAGCGCGAATTCAGTGCTGAAGATGCAGGTGTTCTGCGCCTGGTCCTCCTTGAGGATGTCGGCCTGCACGGTGCCACGCACTGATTTGAGCGTTTCAGCCTTGATGCGCTCGTAGACCCCGGGCTCGACCAGTTCATCGCCACTGACGCCGAGCAATCCGAGCCCGAGCCCATCGTTCCCGTCGGGCAGGGATCCGTGATACTGGGGCCGGGGACGCCCCTCGTACAGGGCGGCGATCTTCTGTTCCGCGGCATGCCATCGCGCGGCCTCGCTGCGGAGATGCTTCTCGACCTGCTGGTCGATGGCCGTATTCATGAACATCGCGAGGACCATGGGCGCGGGGCCATTGATCGTCATCGACACCGAGGTCTTCGGATCGCAGAGGTCGAAGCCGGAATAGAGCTTCTTCATGTCGTCCAGCGTGGCGATGGAGACGCCGGAATTCCCGATCTTGCCGTAGATGTCGGGGCGCGGCGCCGGATCCTCGCCATACAGCGTGACGCTGTCGAATGCAGTGGACAGGCGGGCCGCCGGCTGCCCCAGGCTCAGGTAGTGGAAGCGCCGGTTGGTCCGCTCCGGCGTCCCCTCGCCCGCGAACATGCGGGTGGGATCCTCGCCGCTGCGACGATACGGATACACGCCGCCCGTGTACGGATAGGCGCCAGGCAGGTTCTCGCGCATCAAGAAGCTCAGCAGGTCGCCCCAATCGTGGTACTGGGGCGGCGCGATCTTCGGCACCTTCTGGTGGCTGAGCGACTCATGGTAATTCTCGACGCGGATCGTTTTGCCGCGCACTTGATATTCGTTGTACGCCGCGGTGACGGCCTCCTTGCGTGCAGGCCATTCCCGCAACAGGTTAAGGGCCTCGGTGGACAGCTGCCTGAGCGCCTCGTTGTAGTGCCGGCGCAGCGGCGCGTGCACCCCGTCGACCAAGGCCGAGGGCGGATAGCCTTCCAGCGGCAGCGGCAGGCCCTCGTCGCCCAGGTCGCGCAGGACCTCGTGGAAGCGCTGCGCGCGGCGCGCCGCCCCGGCCTCCCGCTCGATTCGCGCATGGATGCCACGCCCCTGCTCGGCAATCTCGGCCAGATAGCGCGATCGGTTGCCGGGGATCAGCACGGTCGCACGCGGCTCCTTCAATGCCACGTCAAGATCAGGCGTGAAGCTGCAGCGCATCCCTGCCCTCGCCTCGGACTGTCCGTCCAGGCTCACGAGATCAGGCACCTTGGCGCGCAGCAGCCGGCACAGTTCGGTGAACATCCAGGTGATCCCGGGATCGTTGAACTGGCTGGCGATGGTCGGGTAGACCGGCACCGACTCGTCCGGCAACTGGAACTGCACGCGGTTTCGCCGCCACTGCTTGCGGACGTCCCGCAGCGCGTCCTCCGCGCCACGACGATCGAACTTGTTGAGCACGACCAATTCGGCGAAATCGAGCATGTCGATCTTCTCCAACTGGCTGGCCGCCCCATAGTCGCTGGTCATGACGTAGACGGGGAAATCGACGAGGTCGACGACCTCGGAATCGCTCTGCCCGATGCCGGCGGTCTCGAGGATCACCAGATCGAAGTCCTGCGCCCGCAGGAAAGCCAGGCACTCGCGGAGCAATGCATTCGTGGCGGCATGCTGGCGACGCGTCGCCATGGATCGCATGTACACGCGCGAACTCCGCAGTGCATTCATGCGGATGCGGTCCCCCAACAAGGCACCGCCGCTGCGCCGGCGCGTGGGATCCACGGCCAGAACCGCGATCCGCATTTCCGGGAAGGCATGCAGGAAGCGCAACAGCAATTCGTCGACCACGCTGGATTTTCCAGCGCCTCCCGTGCCCGTCAGGCCCAGGACCGGCGCACGCCTGCCAACGCTCCACAGGCGGTGGAGTCGCGCCAGGTCCCCATCGGCGAGCGCGCCGTTCTCGATGCCACTCAGGATCTCGCCGATGCGGAGCTCATCATGGAGATCCACCAGCCGGGCCGAGTCGAAACTCCGCGCACCGACCTCGCGAGGCATCGCCGCCTGTCGACGCAATCGCCGACCTTCGCCGGCACGCCGCACGACGTCCTCGATCATGGCCACGAGGCCCATGTGCATGCCGTCGTTCGGATGGTAGATGCGCTCGACGCCGTAGGCCTGGAGGTCGGCTATTTCATCCGGCGTGATCGTCCCGCCACCGCCGCCGAAGACGCGAATATGGCCTGCTCCGCGCTCGCGAAGCATGTCCACCATGTATCGAAAGTACTCGACGTGCCCGCCCTGATAACTGCTGATGGCGATGGCGTCGGCATCTTCCTGCAGCGCAGCGCGCACCACGTCCTCGACGCTGCGATTGTGACCGAGGTGGATCACCTCGGCGCCCTGCGCCTGGATCAGCCGGCGCATGATGTTGATGGCCGCATCATGCCCATCGAACAAGCTGGCCGCCGTGACAAAGCGCAGCGGTGCCGGATCGGGCTCCGCTCGGGCGATGGGCACTTGCTGTGCTGGGGTGCTCATGATCGGGATCCGCGTGGCAATGGCGCCATTTTACGCCGATGGCTCGGCATACCCGCGCCGCGCCGCATGCCCCGTGCCGCTAATGCACGGGGATCGGCTCCCCGGGCCCCATCGGGATAAGGCATCGCGCCGGGATCGGCGGCGTTGGCCAGGGATCGCTCCGTGGTTGTGAAGCGCAGCGAACCGGGCATCGCCACGGACATTGACCATCGCCAACGGTCATCCGATCATCGGATGATTCCACGCCGGGGCACGCGATGTTCGAAGGCTTGCGCTTGCGCCATTGGCGCACCGGGATCGATGCCGATGCCATCGTCACCTTGACGCTCGACCGGGCCGACCGCAGCGTCAATGCCATGGCGCGTGCAGTACTCGAGGAACTCGACCAACTGCTGGATCGCCTCTCCATGGAGCGTCCGCGAGGCGTCGTGATCTGCTCCGGCAAGGCTGCCGGATTCATCGCCGGCGCCGACATCCACGAATTTGCCGGATACGAGCGCGATGGTGCCGTCCGCGCGACCATCACGTTCGGCCAGCGCGTGTACCAGAAGCTTGCCGGACTCCCGTGCCCCAGCGTAGCCGCCATCCATGGCCATTGCATGGGCGGCGGCACCGAGCTTGCGCTGGCGTGCAGCCACCGCGTGGCCAGCAATGATCCGCGCACCCGGATCGGCCTTCCCGAGGTGATGCTGGGGATCCACCCCGGATGGGGTGGCACCGCGCGGCTACCGCGGCTGGTCGGCGCGCTGCAGGCCCTGCCACTCATGCTCACGGGCAAGTCGCTGGCTTCCGGGCCCGCCCTCGCCATCGGACTGGTCGACCAGGTGACCGACGAGAGCGCCCTATTGCAGGCTGCGACGGCGATGGCGCGCCATCCGGTGCCGCGCCCCGTGGTGCAACGCCTGCGCGCCTGGGCCAGCAACAGCTGGCCGGCAAGACAGCTGCTGGCGCCCATGCTGCGCAAGAAGACCGCGGCGAAGGTGCGCCAGTCCCATTACCCCGCGCCTTTTGCCCTGATCGAGGTGTGGCGTCGCGGCGGCAACGACGTCCTGCAGCGACTCGCCCTGGAAGCCGATTCGGTGGTCTGCCTCGCCGCCACGCCCACGGCGCGCAACCTGGTGCGCGTGTTCTTCCTCCAGGAACGCCTGAAGGCACAAGGCGGTGACACGGCGCATGGCATCGCCCACGTGCACGTGATTGGTGCGGGCGTCATGGGCGGTGACATCGCTGCCTGGTGCGCCTACCGCGGCTTCAGCGTCAGCCTGCAGGACCGGGAACTGCCCCTGGTTGAGGCGGCGATCGCGCGCGCCAGGGTCCTGTTCGAAAGGCGGCTGAAGACACCGGAACGCATGGCCCCGGCCATCGCGCGCCTCCAGGCCGATGTCGAAGGCGTGCACACTGCCTCCGCGGACCTGGTCCTCGAGGCCATTTACGAAAATCCCGAAGCCAAGAAGACGCTCTATGCCGCCGTGCAGCCGAACCTGCGCGCGGAGGCCCTGCTGGCCACGAACACCTCCAGCATTCCGCTGAACGAACTGGCGCGGGGCCTCGCCTCGCCCGAACGCTTTGTCGGACTGCATTTCTTCAACCCCGTCGCGCAGATGCCGCTGGTGGAAGTCGTTCGGCACGCGCGCCTTGCACCCGCTTCCGAACAGCGCGCGCTGGCCTTTTGCCGCGCCATCGACAAGTTGCCGATTCCCGTCAAGGGCAGTCCCGGATTCCTGGTCAACCGCATCCTGATGCCGTACATGCTGGAAGCGATCCGCGCATTGGGCGAAGGCATTCCGGGTGCGATCCTCGACCGGACCGCCCGCGCTTTCGGCATGCCGATGGGGCCGATCGAGCTGGCCGACACCGTCGGCCTGGATGTCGCGGCTTCCGTTGGCCAGGAACTGGCGCCTTTCCTGGGCCTGGACCTGCCGCCGGGCGTCGAGCGTCTGCTGGAATCAGGCAAGCGCGGCAAGAAGAGCGGGGAAGGCTTCTATCGCTGGCAGGGTGGCAAACCGGTGAAACCGGAAGTGCCCAAAGGCTACCAGGCGCCGGAAGACCTCGAGTTCCGCCTGATCGGCCCGATGCTCAACGAAGCGGTCGCTTGCCTGGCCGACAGTGTGGTCGATGACGCCGACCTGCTGGATGCCGGCGTGATCATGGGCACCGGCTTCGCACCCTTCCGGGGCGGGCCCGTCGGCTACATCCGCAGCGTCGGTGCCGACGGACTGCGTGCGCAGCTGGAGGCCATGGCGGCCCGCCATGGCCCTCGCTTTGCACCCCGTCCCGGCTGGGACAACCCAGCGTTGCGGGGTCAGGCCTGAGGTCGATCCATGCGCTGCCGCGGCAGCGCCCCAGGGGGGTCGCGATAAACGAGGATGGTCCCCGCCCTCGGATCGCAAACATAGACCTTGGCGTGGCCGTCCGTCGCGACGCAATGACTGCCGATCGCCGCAGGTAGCGTCCGAAGCAATTGCAGCTGCGCACCGTTGTAGCCGAGCACCGACAGCGTGGCCGCCCTGCTGCCCGGCGCATACACGTGCCGGAGCGCAGGGTTCCAGGCGATGATGTCCACGCCCTTGCCCACCGGCGCACTGGAAATGATGGCTCCGCGGTGGACAAGGTCCAGCGCCACGACCTTCCCTTCAGCGCATCCGACGAAAAGCGTCTGGTCGGCAGGGTCCAGCGCAAGGCCGCGGCTCCCCTTGCACGAGTTGGGCATGACCCGTGCGACGTGGGGGTCACGCAACGGGATCTCGACGGTCTCGCCCTGCCAGTGGTTGGCATACGCCATGCCATTGGCGCGATCGATGACCAGTGATTCGGGACCGTGCGGCACGGCGACGACGCCGACCCGTCGGAAGGACGGCACGGGGCCGCCAGTCACCGCGAACCGCTCGATCTGTCGCGCATGCGGCTCGGTGACCCAGACCTGCCGCAGCGGGCCAACCCAACGCACGTAATCCGGTTGCGAAGCGAGATCGATGCGCGCCACCACCGCCCCGGTCCGCGGGCTGACCGCAAGCAATTGTTGCTGCGGATGGTCACTGGCAAACAGCAGCCCTCCTCCAAAACTGGCCGAGGTGGTTCCGGCATCGTGCGAGCCCACGGTCCCGCGTGCCGGCGGTACGATGCGCCGAAGGACCCTCATGCGATCATCTGCGGGATTGATGAGCACGAGGTTGCCACTCCCCGCAGCGGGAACCAGTATCCGGCCCAGCGCGCGGCTATAGCCCAGGTCATCGAATCCCAGGCCTCCAGCACCGCCGGAGATCCGCAGCACCCGCGGCGCCGCATTCGACAAGGCCGGCTGCGCCATCGCCGACGCGGCGTGCAGCGCGAACAGGAAGCAGGCCATTCCCGCCACGATGCGGCAACGGCGACCCGCCGCGCGGACGATGGATCGATGAACACCACTGTTTTTTTGCATCGCGGACTCCTCAACTCATGCGGCCCAGGGGATGGCCCCTATCGTAGCTGCCCGCGTGCCGGGACCTGGACACTCCTGGGGAGATGCAGGTTGCCGACGAACGTCCCGCAGCCTGCGCAAGCCGCGCTTCGGCCTGCGCGGACCCGGCGCAGGCCCGATTTTTCGCCGGCGCGGCGTGGACGCTCAGAAGTTCGTCGAGAGCGTCAGATACAGTTCGCGCCGCGTTGCATACTGCGGCGCAATGCCCACGCCGAGACCGGTGCCATCCCGCAACTCGATCGGCCGGTCAAACGCATTGATGATCGCGACGCGCGCGCGCACACGGCCGATGGCCGGAACGTCGAACGCACGGGCCAGCGCGAAATTCCACTGCATGTAGGCGGGCATGCGTTGCGTGTTGGCAAAGCCGGATCGCAGGCCCGAGCCGAAGAGGTAATCGGCGCTCGCCCTCCAGCCACCGGACAAACGGGCGTCCAGTCCGCCGGATGACGTGAGCCGCGGCGCATGGTCAAGCAGGATCCAGTGGCTCGCGATGTAATTGATCTCCGCCGGCGACCAGTTGTACTGCCCGCTCGCGATTGCCTTGGCGCGCGCCAGGTTGTTGGCCAGGTTGAAATACGCGTGCAGGGGGCCTTCATGCCAATTGGCCGTGAACTCGACACCCTTGTTGCGCCCATAGCGATAATTGAAGTCGGCGAAGATCAGCGCCGTGCCGAACTGGCCCACGTCCAGGGTATTGCGGCTCTGGCTGTAATAGGCGTCCAAGCCCAGCGTCAGCGTGTTGCCGGGCGATATCCACTGCACGCCCGCGTCATAGTAGTTCTCGCGGCTGGCGGCGACCTGGGTATTGCTGTTGCCCGGCAATGCGTTGGTCGTGTTGTTGAACAGGGCGATGTCGGTCTGCGTGATTTGTTCGGAATCCGGGGGCGTGAAATACCGGGCATAACCGGCATGCAGCGTCCACTGACTGCCCCATTGATAGACCATGCCCAGCCGCGGACTCAGCTGGCTGGCGTTGACGAAGCCGCCGGTGTGGTCGTAGCGGAGCCCGCCGTTGACGGTTAGTCGATCGGTCGCGTTCCACTGGTCCTGCACATACGCCGATTGCGTCCGTGCAATCAGGCGGCTGCTCTCGAGCAACGCGAAGGGGACATCGCTTGTCTGGTTGCCGGCGGAGTCAGCGGGAAAGACGGCCGCGCGCGTGCTCTGCGAGCCGCGGGCCCATTCGTCGTAGAAGCCGTACCTGAGGATGTTGTGACGCCCCCAAGGCGTCGAGAAGTCAGCCTGGAGCGTATCCGCCCGGTTGCTTCGAGCCACCGTCGCGGCCACGCCCAGGTAGATCAGGTCACCCACGGGGTCGGGAAGATAGTTGACCTGGCTGTAGCGCTGGCCCACGGCGATCTGGTAGTCGGTGTGCGCCAGCTTGCCCTGCAAGGCCAGCGCGCCGAAGCGCGTCTGCTCCGACTGGTTTTCCCTGGTCGCGATGGATGGAAAGTTACTGACGCCCGACAGCGTGTATTGCGGCGTCTGGCCGGGATTGGGCGGGATCTGGAAATTCTGGTGGCTGACGCCGCCGATGAGGGCGATGCGCGTGCGCCGGTTGAGGATGTAATCGAGCTCGCCGAAGCCCTGCGACTGCCAGAGGCGATCATGCACGGGGTCATGGCTGGCCGTGGGTGGGGAGAGGCCGCGGTTGTCCCGCAGATAGCTGCCCGTGGCAAACCAGCTCCAGCGACCCTTGTGGCCGTGCACATCCAGGAAGGGCTGGATGTGCCCACCGGTGCCCGTGGTGAGCCCGAGGGTGCCTCCATCGGGCATGTTCGCACCGGAGCGCGTCGCGATGCTGACGACGCCTGCCGTGCGAAGCCCGTACTGCGCGGGCAGTGCGCCATCCAGCAAGCTCACGCTGCGGATGATCCGGGTATCCAGCGTCTGTCCAAAGCCCGAGATGCTCTCGGGAATGACGATGCCGTTGATCCGGTATTGCACGTCCGCCATGTTGCCGCGTATGTGGATGCCCCCGAATGAATCCTGGACGACGCCCGGCGCCTGCAAGAGGACCTGGTTCAACGCGGTGAGGTGTCCCAACGGCAGGGCCTTCATGGCCTGCGGACCCAAAACGTAGAGACTGCTGCCGGTCGAGGGCGAGAGTTCGTCGCGCGCCTCGTCGAGCGCGGCGCTGACCGTCACGACCGCCATCTGCTGGACATGTGCACGTTTGCGGGGATGCACACGCGCATCCGCGGCATGGGACGACGGCCACGCCAGCCCGAGGGCGAGCGCAAACAGGCTCCACACGCGCTGCCCGGCAGCGCATTGGTCAATGCTCATGGATATTCAGCCAATCCGTTCGCTGCGCCGTCGGGATGGCCAGCTCCGCGCGACAAGATAGCGCACCGGTGCTTTCGCACGTCTTGCAGCCGTCATACGGTGTGCGCGCAATCCGCGGGACGCCACGGCGCTCACGAACCGCGATGGTAGGGATGGCCGGCCAGCATGCTGGCCGCCCGATACAATTGTTCGGCCACGATGACGCGCACCAGCATGTGCGGCAGCGTCAGGGGTCCCAGCGACCACCGCGCCTGCGTGCGCTGCAGGACCTTGTCGTGCAGACCATTGGCACCGCCGACCACCAGGTAAACGTCGCGCCCGCCCATCCGCCATGCGGCCAGGCGCTCCGCCAGGCGTTCGCTGGACCACGGCTCGCCCCGGCCGTCGAGCGCGATGACCCACGCCTCGCGCGGCAGCGCGGCCAGCAGCGCCTCGGCTTCGCGCCCCTTCGCTTGCTCGGGCGTGTCCGATCCGCCCCGGGGCCCGCGTATCTCATGCAGCACCAACGGTACCCAGGGGGCGAGGCGCTTCTGATACTCGGCCAATCCGCGAGCGACCCAGTCCGGCATGCGCTCGCCGATGCACAGCAGGTGGACCCGCATGATTCAATGGCTGGCGGCGGCCATGTGGCGACGCTCAGCCCGCCTCGGGCGCGTCGACGCTCCACAGCCGCTCAAGGCCATAGAACTCGCGGATGCGAGGCAACATCACGTGCACGATCACGTCGCCGAGGTCCACCAGCACCCATTCCGCCTCGGTCTGCCCCTCCACGCCCAGCGGCAACATCCCCGCCTGCTTGGCAAAACGCACCACTTCGTCGGCCAGCGCCTTCACATGGCGGGTGGATGTACCGGAGGCAATGACCAGGGTATCGGCGATCGAGGTCTTGCCGCGTACATCAATCACGCGCACCTCCTTGGCCTTGAGCTCCTCCAGCGCAGCGAGCACGCGCTCGCGCAGTAGATCGGATTCGGGGACAGCAGATACTGCAGCGGACGTAGCGGCCAATGCGGCGGGACCTCGGGTGGGAATGTGCGCCCTATTAGGCGCGCCGGTGTCCCGTTGCGCAAGTCGGTCGCTCAAGTCCTGTAAGGCGCCAGCAAGGCGGGGTCGGCCAGCAAGGCATCCGGAACCAACCAGCGCGGTT
This sequence comes from Pseudomonadota bacterium, assembly GCA_021795435.1. GTDB lineage: Bacteria > Pseudomonadota > Gammaproteobacteria > Xanthomonadales > Rhodanobacteraceae > Metallibacterium. Next base: position 50,995 of record JAJYPJ010000005.1, on the reverse strand, counting down.
CGCGCCCGGCGGCCAGGAGATCGCGCACGTGCGAGGCGCTGATCGCCAATGCCGTGACGTTCAATGGCAGCACGTGGCCTGCCGGGGCCATGCGCAGCGCGGCGGGCCCCTCAGCGAGGCGTCTCGCCCATTCCCGCTGCAGATCCGACGGCCACGCGGGCTCCTTGCCGGGCCTTGTCATCACGACGACGTGCGCATGGGCAAACAGATCGGCCCATCGCCGCCAGGTCGTCAGTCCCGCAAAAGCATCCTGGCCAAGCAGGAGGACCAGCGGGCGCACCCGCCCGATCCCGGCGCGCAGCGCCTCGAGGGTGTCGATCGTATAGGACGGGCCCTCGCGGTCCAGCTCGCTGAGGTCCAGCTGCAGGCGGGACTGGCCGGCCAATGCCGCGCGCAGCAGGGCAATCCGTTGGGCCGCGGTCGCCACGGGCTGGGGACGATGCGGCGGCACGCGCGCCGGCAGCAGGCGCACTTCCGCCTGCAGGGTTTCGGCCACTTCCCACGCCGCGCGAAGATGCCCCAGGTGCACCGGGTCGAACGTGCCGCCGAAGATGGCCAGCGGCTCGTCCGGCGGGGCAACAGCATCCATCACGCGATCCTCATGACGAGAGGACCGCGGCACTTCGCGGCTGCATGAGGGCCAGCAGCAGTCGCTCGAACTCACGCCATGGATCCCCGGCCTCGCGCCCCTTCACCATCCGGTCGACCCGTCCCGACCAGACCAGCGCGCGCTGCCAGAAGCGCGGCTGCGGGGCCCTTCCAAGGGCCCGGCGGAACTGCGCGGCGCGCGCCGGCCACAGATGCTCGGAGCGCGCGCCGGCATCAAAGTCGCGCGCCAGTGCCAGTCGCGCGGCGATGCCGATCTGGACGTTCAGCAGTCCCAGGAGGGGCAGCACTTCTTCACCCTCGGCGCGCAGGCCCTGCAGGATCCTCAGCGCCCGCGCCGCATCGCCCGCCAGGACGGCATCGACAAGCTGGAACGCATCGAAGCGGGCGCTGTCACCCACCCGTTGCTCGAGCATGTCGCGGTCCAGCCGGGTGCCGGTCGGCAACTGCATCGCCAGCTTGTCCACTTCCTGGGCGCCGGCCAGCAAGTTGCCTTCGACGCGTGCGGCCAGCCAGTCCAGCGCTTCCTGCTCGGCCGACAAGCCGCGTGCGGCGAGCCGCTGGCCCAGCCAGGTCGGGAGTTCCGGCGGTCGCGGTGCCTGCAGGTGCACGGCCAGACCCGCCCGGTCGACCGCTTGTGACCAGGCGGCTTCATGCTTCTTGCTCCATTCCAGGCAGGTGATGAGCAGCAGCGTGTCCGGCGGCGGGGCTGCACACCACGCGGCGAGGGCCTCCCCACCCTCCCTTCCCGGGCGTCCCCCCGGAAGGCGGAGATCGATCAGGCGGCGCGTCGCAAACAGCGACAGGCCGGCGCCGGCGCGCGCCAGGTCATTCCAGTCGAAGCCCGCATCCGCCTCGAGGCGGGCGCGTTCCGCATAACCGAGGACGCGCGCGCGGGCGCGGAGCGCGTCTCCCGCTTCCAGGACCAGGAGCTCATCACCGGCCAGCAGTGTGACCGATGGCAGCTCGGGCGCCTTCAGTGCGCGCGACCAGTCCGCAGCCCCGCGCATAGCTCACCGATACCCGGCGGTGGACGTCGCGGCGGAGGGAGCAACGGCGCCATGGCCCTGGGCCTGCAGGCGCATGAGGATCGCTTGGGTCATATCGTCCACCAGGCTGCGCTTGATTTGCTGCTGTTGCCCGGCACTCCCGATGACCTGCGTCTGGTCGAAGGTGAAGCTCCGCTCCATGTGGATGGATTGCAACGGAATCAGCAGGCCACCGTCCGGCCCGATCACTTCGAACCGTACGTCATAGTGCAGGCTGTACTCGCTGACGCGAGCAAACCCGGTCAGCGTCAGCGCCTGGGTACTGAACGCGTTCTCGGGGATGCGCAGCGTGGCAATGCCCGGACCACCCTGGTCCTCGAGCGTGACGCCGGAGAGTCTCAGCGCGGTGGCCAGCTGTCGTTGCAACGCCGTGTCCCCGGCAATGTCCAGGTGCAGGCGCTGCAGGGCGGGAGCCAATTGCGCCGAACGGCGCAAGTGGAATCCGCAGCCGCCGAGCAGCATCAAGGACAGGACCATCAAGGCCAGATGGCGGGCGATGGAAGGCTTCATGCACGGGACGTCGGATGGGAATGCCGGCATGATACCCGCCACCGGCGGCGCGCTCAGGTGTCCGCCAGCAACCTTTCCGCGATGCCGGCATAGATCGCAGGCAACCGCTCGAGGTCATCCAGCGCGACATGTTCATCGACCTTGTGGATGCTGGCATTGACCGGGCCCAGCTCCACGACCTCGGCACCGAGGGGCGCGATGAACCGGCCATCGGAAGTCCCGCCGCCGGTGCTGGCTTCCGGCTTGCGGCCCAATTGCGCCATCAATTCGGCGCAAACCGCACGGCGCAAGGGGCCATCCGCCGTGAGGAACGGTTCGCCCGACAGCCGCCACTCGAGCACATAGTCCAGCCGGTGACGCCGCAGGACCGACTCCAGCCGGGCCTTCAGCTCCTGTGGCGAACTCGCCGTGCCGAACCGGAAATTGAAGACGGCATCCAATGTCCCCGGGATGACGTTGTCGGCGCCGGTCCCGGCGGCGACATTCGAAATCTGGAAGCTCGTGGCCTGAAAGGCAGCATTCCCCGCATCCCATCGCATCGCGGTCAGCTCGGCGAGTGCCGGCGCGGCCTGATGGATCGGATTGCGCGCCTTGTCGGGATAGGCCACATGGCCCTGGATCCCGCGCACGTGCAATGTGCCCGTCAACGATCCCCGGCGCCCGACCCGGACCAGGTCGCCCAGGTGTTCGCGGGACGACGGCTCGCCGACGACGCACCAATCGATGGACTGCCCGGTCTCGCGGAAGTGCTGCGCGACCCGCCGGACTCCGTGCTCCGCCACGCCTTCCTCGTCGCTGGTCAACAGCAACGCCACGGTGCCGGCATGCGCGGGATGGCGCGCGACGAACGACTCCAGCGCGATGCACATCGCGGCCACGCTGCCCTTCATGTCCGCGGCGCCACGACCGTACAGGCGGCCTTCGCGCAACACCGGGTCGAACGGCGGCGACGACCAGGCCGACTCCGGCCCGCTCGGCACGACGTCGGTGTGGCCCAGATAGACAAGCACCGGGCCGCCACTGCCATGCGTGGCCCAGAGGTTCTCGACCTCGCCAAAAGGCAATGCGGTGCAGCGGAACCCAGCGTGCGCCAAACGGGCGGCTACCAACGCCTGGCAGCCGGCATCCACGGGCGTAAGCGAGCGTCGGCGGATCAGCTCGCAGGCGAGTTCCACGACCTCCAGCACGGCGCGACTCCTCGTCGACATCATGCGGCAAGGACCCATGCCTTGACCGCACCGGCGAGACGCGATCCTAACCGCTGGCCGTGACCAATCCCCGGCGCCTGTTTACGATTGACATACAGTCGCCCGTATCGCCGCCCGACCCGCCACGCTTCCCGCGCGGTGGTCCGTCCCGACGCACGGGACCGCAGCCCCTGCCCCTGACGGGACCCGTCGACCCCACCGGCCGAAGGGCGCGCGTTCGCAGCCGCCTGCAGTGCCGGCTGTCAAGCTTGTGAGCCCCCGCAGGGGTGGCTAGTCTTTGGCAGTCGCCGCGCGCAGACCGCCATGAGTCCGGGTTTCGTCCATCTGCACCTCCACAGCGAGTACGCGCTGGCGGATTCGATCATCCGCATCCCTGACAAGCCCGAATACGGCGATCCGGCCAAGGCGCCGCGTCCGAATCTCATCAGCCATGCGTGCCAGCTGGGGCTACCGGCGCTGGCCTTGACCGACGACAGCAACCTCTTCGCCTTGGTCAAGTTCTACAAGGCGGCGATGGCGAACGGAATCAAGCCGGTCGCCGGCTGCGACCTCTGGGTTCGAGCGGATGGACAGAGCGAACCGCGGCGACTGACAGTCCTTTGCCAGAACCACGACGGCTACCTCAACCTGTCCAGGCTCGTTTCGCGAGCATGGCGCGAAGGACAGCATGGGGGTCACGCCGCCATCGACGAGGCGTGGCTGGAGGGCTCCTCGGGCGGGCTCATCGCGCTCGCCGGCCCTACCAGCTCGCTCGCGCAGAGCGCGCTGGCGGGCCATCACGACAGCGACCTGCTGGAGCGCATGCGCCGCCGCTTCCACGAACGGCTCTACCTGGAGCTGACCCGGACCGGCCGCGCGCTCGAGGAAGACTGGATCGCCGCCGCGCTGGAGCTGTCCGGCCGCTACGACCTTCCCGTGGTGGCGACCAACGATGCACGCTTCCTGCAGCCGGAGGATTTCGACGCGCACGAGGCGCGCGTGTGCATCCAGCTCGGCCGCGTACTGAACGATCCCAAGCGGCCCAGGGAATACAGCCGCGAGCAATCGCTGAAGTCGACGACCCAGATGCAGGCGCTGTTCGCCGATCTTCCCGAGGCGCTCGAGAACAGCGTCGAGATCGCGCGGCGATGCAATCTCGAGTTGCGGTTCGGCACCTACCACCTGCCGGCATTCCCGACGCCCGCCGGCGTTTCGCTCGAGGATCACATTCGCGCGACGAGCAGCGCCGGGCTCGAGCAACGCCTCGCGTCCCATGCGCCCGGCGAGCACGACCGCACCCAGTACACCGATCGCTTGGCGCGCGAACTGGACGTGATCGTTCGCATGGGCTTCGCCGGTTACTTCCTGATCGTTGCCGACTTCATCAACTGGGCCAAACGCCAGGGCATTCCCGTGGGACCGGGACGCGGTTCCGGAGCCGGCTCACTGGTCGCCTGGGCATTGGGCATCACGGATCTGGATCCCCTGCGATTCGGGCTTCTCTTCGAGCGTTTCCTCAATCCCGAACGCGTCTCCATGCCGGATTTCGACGTCGATTTCTGCATGGAACGCCGGGACGAGGTGATCGACTACGTCGCCAGCACGTATGGCCGCGAGCAGGTCAGCCAGATCATCACTTACGGCACGATGGCCGCCAAGGCCGTCCTGCGCGACAGCGGGCGAGTGCTTGGCCATCCCTATGGCTTCGTCGATTCGGTCGCCAAGCTGGTGCCGAACGTGCTCGGGATCAGCCTGGCGGATGCGCTGGGCGAATCGGGGCGATCCCGCGAAGAGCCGGAGCGCGTATCGACGGAACTGGTCCAGCGCGTGCGGACGGAGGACGAGGTCCGCGACCTCGTGACCCTGGCCAGCGCGCTGGAGGATCTGGTGCGCAATGCCGGCAAGCACGCCGGCGGCGTGGTGATCGCCCCCGGGCCATTGACCGAGTACTCACCGCTCTACGCCGAGCCGGGCGGCGGCGGCGTGGTGACGCAATTCGACAAGGACGACGTCGAGGCCGTGGGCCTGGTCAAGTTCGACTTCCTCGGCCTGCGCACGTTGACCATCATCGATTGGACGGTCAAGGCGATCAACGCGCGCCGTGCGGAAACGGGCGAAACCCCGCTGGACATCGCCCAGTTGCCACTCGACGACCCGGCGCCCTACGAGTTGCTGAAGCAGGCGCGCACCGTCGCGGTCTTCCAGTTTGAATCCCCCGGCATGCAGCGCATGCTGAAGGACGCCCGCCCCGACCGTTTCGAAGACATCATCGCGCTGGGCGCGCTGTTCCGCCCCGGGCCCATGGACCTGATCCCCAGTTTCGTTGCGCGCAAGCACGGGCGGGAAGCCGTCAGTTATCCGGACCCGCGCGTCGAGCCGATCCTGCGCGAGACCTACGGCATCATGGTCTATCAGGAACAGGTCATGCAGATGGCGCAGATCGTCGGCGGTTACTCGCTGGGCGCCGCCGACCTGTTGCGCCGGGCCATGGGCAAGAAGAACGTCGAACAGATGGCCCGGGAGCGCGCGCGGTTCATCGCGGGCGCCGTCGACAACGGCGTCGAGGCCGATCGCGCCGATGCCATCTTCGACCTGATGGAAAAATTCGCCGGCTACGGCTTCAACAAGTCGCACGCAGCAGCCTACGCCATGGTCAGCTACCAGACGGCCTGGCTCAAGGCGCACTACCCCGCCGAGTTCATGGCCGCGACCCTGTCATCGGACATGGAGAAGACCGACAAGGTCGTCGCCTTCCTGGAGGAGGCCCGCGCACTGGGCCTTGCCGTGCTGCCGCCGGATGTCAACCGTTCCTCCTGGATGTTCGTGGCCGTGGATTCCCGCAGCGTCCGCTATGGTCTCGGCGCACTGAAAGGCGTCGGCCACGCGGTCAGCGATGCCATCGCCACCGAAGCTGCGCGTTCGCCATTCCGGGATCTCGCCGACCTTTGCAGGCGGGCCGGCAGCGGGCGCATCAACAAGCGCGTACTGGAAGCCTTGATCCAGTCCGGAGCCTGTGACTGCCTCGATCCCGATCGCGCCGTGCTCTGGGCCCAGATCCCGGATGCCATCAAGGCCGCGGAACAGCACGCGCGCGCCGCGGGATCCGGCCAGCACGGGCTTTTTGGCGACGGCGGCAGCGGCAGCGGGACCGAACCCCTGCCGCGCCCGCAGGTGCCGCCCTGGACGCTCGAACAGCGGCTCGATGGCGAGCGCGCAATCCTCGGCTTCTATCTCAGCGGCCATCCCACGGATGCTTGGCGCAGTGTGCTCGCGCAACTCGCGCCATGCTCCCTTGGCGCCATTGCCAAGGAATGGAAGGCGCCCGAGCCACGCAATGGCCGCCCAGTCGACACGCCTTGGACGGTCGCTGGCCAAGTCATCGACGTGCGACGGCGGCGGGACGACCTCGCCATCGTGCACCTCGAGGATTTCAGCGGCAGTCTGGAGGTGATCGTCGCGCAGGAAATCCTGCAGGAAGCCCAGGGACTGCTCCTGCCCGGCGCCATGCTGGTTATCGAGGGCGGGCTGAGGCAAAGCGAGTTCGGGTTGGGCTTGCGCGCCCGCCGGATCGAAACGCTGGAAGCACTCTGCCAGCGCAGGGGCCGGCTGCTGCGATTGCAGTTGAAGGAAGTCGCCCGCGGCTTCGCGTCGAGCCTGGCCAGTACCCTGTCGGCCTGGCGGGGTGGCAGCGCCCGGGTGCTGCTGTGCGACTATCGCAATCCACGCGGGACCGCGGACGTGCTTCTGGACGACACCTGGGCCGTGCGGGCCCACCCTGAACTATTGCGCACCCTGGCACGACTGCCGCAGGTCGCAGGTTGGGATCTCATCCTGGCGCGCAACGCCGACCCCTGAGGTCGCTTCCGCGCGCCACCGGTATACTGCCGCCCTTTGCCTGCCGAAAAGCTGCGAATGAATCCGAACTTCCTCGATTTCGAGCAGCCCCTTGCCGAGCTTCAGTCGCGCATCGATGCCCTGCGCCAGACCGGCGCCGGGCAGGCCTTGGACCTTGATGAAGATCTCGGCAAGCTCGAGGAAAAGCTGCGCAAGCGCACCGCCGAGATCTTCCGGGAGCTGACGCCATGGCAGGTCACCCAACTCTCCCGGCATCCGGCGCGTCCGTACACGCTGGATTACATCGGCGCCATCATGCGCGAATTCCATGAACTGGCCGGGGACCGGGCCTATGCCGACGATGCCGCGATTGTTGGCGGCCTGGCGCGGCTGGACGATACTCCGGTCATGGTCATCGGCCACCAGAAGGGTCGCGACACGCGCACCAAGGTGCGCCGGAATTTCGGCATGCCGCGACCGGAAGGCTATCGCAAGGCCCTGCGCCTGATGCAAATGGCCGAACGGTTCGGATTGCCCATCCTGACGTTCATCGATACACCCGGCGCCTACCCCGGTGTCGGTGCCGAAGAACGCGGTCAGTCCGAGGCCATCGCGCGCAACCTGCTGGAAATGGCGGCGTTGAAGGTGCCCATCATCTGCACGGTCATCGGCGAGGGCGGATCGGGCGGCGCGCTTGCCATTGGCGTCGGCGACCGCACGCTGATGCTCGAATACGGCACCTATTCGGTGATCAGTCCCGAGGGTTGCGCCTCCATCCTCTGGAAGAGCGCCGAAAAGGCACGTGACGCCGCTGGCCAGCTTGGCCTCACGGCGCCGCGGCTTCTCGAATTGGGCCTCGTCGATAGCGTCATCCCGGAGCCGCTTGGCGGAGCCCATCGCGACCCCGAGGCCATGGCGGTTACGCTGAAGAAGGTGCTGGTCGATACGCTCCGAGAGCTTGCCGGTGTCTCCAGCAGCGAATTGCAGGAACGCCGCTATCAGCGCCTGCGCGGCTACGGCGCCTTCAGCGACGGCTGAGCAGGCGTCCACGCCGGGCTCGGGCTTGGAGGGCGGCTCGCGACGGATGCCGCGCCGGCGAGCACGCCGCGCTACCGCAGCATGGAGGGCAAGTGGCCCACAAGCGGTCCGATGGCCGCGACCAGCAGCAACCCCAGCAGGATCATCGAGGTGGTCAGGACGGCCTGGATGATGTAATGCAACGCGATGTCCCGCATGGCACCCTCGGCGAGCGCGAGGCTCTGCCCCGGGGATCGGTCCCGCCGCGCAGCCTCGATGCGCGAGGCTGCACGCCATTCGAGGAAAGCGACCCAGCCCAGCGCGGCGCCAAACGGGATGCCGAGGATGCTGAGGACCAGCACCAGGCCCAGCAGTGCGTTGAACACGGCGCAGGCGCGAATCCACCAGACCGCAGAGGCCAGGGGAGCCAGCGCCTGGTCGAGCGCGGCCGCATCGCCTGGTGCGAGCACGCAGTCAGGGACTTGCGCTGGCGAGGCCATGCAAAACGACCGTGAAAAGGCCGACCGCGGCGAGGGCGCCCAGCACGATGCTCAGGACCGCACCGAGAGCCGAGGCAACGAAGTAGCGAGCCAGGCGCTCCATGCCCCGGCGGGCATCCGCCGGATCCCCGCTATGCCATGCGGAGCGCAATGCATTCGCGGCCGCAAAAAGGAACCATGCGGATGCTGCGCCCGCCAGCGCCATCATGGCATCGCCCAGTGCCGATGCGGATATCGATGCCGTTCCAGCGATCGCCCCGGCGATGCGGCTACTCCACAGGTCCTTGGCCGCGAGCACGACCAGCCCCAGCGCAAGCATCAGGCACCAGGCACGGGCGCGCTGCATGGGCGAGGCCAGGGTTCTCACCCACTCCATGCCCGAACGCCCGCCGGCGTGATCCTCCACGATGACCGGTTCTTCCATCACGAGATCCTCGGCATCGACGATGCTTGGCGCGACACGCAGGGCTCCCGGGCCGCCCGGATCGCAGCGGATGCCATGACTGGATCCCGGCAGGCAATGACCGCGTTGATCAACCAGGTGGCCAATGCATCCGCCTCCCGGCCAACAGGTGAACATGCAGATGGAAAACGGTCTGCCCTCCATGCGCGTTGCAGTTCACGACCAGCCGGTAGCCGTCCGCCGCAACGCCCTGGGCGCGCGCGTAGCCCGCCGCCGCCAGCATCAGCCGACCGAGCAGCAAGGCATCGTCTGCCCGTGCATCGTCGATCGTCGCCAGGGGTTTCTTCGGGATAAACAGCACGTGCAGGGGCGCCTGCGGACTGATGTCGTTGAATCCAAGGACGTCCTCGTCCTCGTAAACAATGTCGGCGGGTACCTCGCGTCGAATGATCTTGCCGAACAGGGTATCGCTCATGGGCTGCCAGGCTCCAGGGTATGGCGGCCGCCGAATGCATGCGCCAGCGTGCCGCGGTCAATGTATTCCAGCTCGCCACCCAGCGGAACTCCGTGCGCCAGACGGCTGACGCGCACCCCGCCCGCGTGTGCCAGCTCGGCCAGGTAATGCGCGGTCGCCTCCCCTTCCACCGTGGGATTGGTGGCGACAATCAGTTCGCGTACCTCACCGGCGCCCAGTCGCTGCGCGAGCAGCGGCAGGCCCAGTTCCTCGGGGCCCAGCCCATCGATGGGCGACAGGCGCCCCAGCAGGACGAAATACAGGCCGCGATACCCGGTTGCCTGCTCAATGGCGGCCAGATCAGCAGGCGTCTCGACGACGCACAGCTGGCTTCGTTCACGCGAGCCTCCGGCACAAAACCCGCAGCGCTCCGTCTCGCTGAATGTCCGGCAATCCCGGCAATGGCCGATGCCGTGCATCGCCGCTTGCAAGGCGGACGCGAGGCGATCCCCTCCTCGACGGTCGCGCTCGAGCAGGTGATAGGCCATCCGCTGCGCACTGCGCGCACCAACGCCCGGCAAGCAACGCAGCGCCTCCATCAATTCGACCAGCAGGGGGGACGTGGCACTCATGCAGGGAACGCCTGGGTTGAACGGGGCGCGCGCATCATCAGAAGGGCAGCTTCAAGCCCGGTGGCAACTCGAGCCCCTGGGCAAGCCCCCCCATGCGCTGCTTGCCCGCTTCGGCCACCTTGTTGACGGCATCATTGACTGCAGCGGCGACCAGATCCTCGGCCATGTCTGGATCATCAGCCAGCAACTTGCGGTCGATGCGGACCCGTCGCACCTCGTTGCGCCCGCTCATCACGACGCTGACCATGCCTCCCCCGGCACTCCCCGTCACTTCCAGCCTGCCCAGTTCTTCCTGCGCACGTTGCATCTCTTCCTGCATGCGCTGGGCCTGCTGCATCAATTGGGCGATCTGGCCTTTCATCATGTGCCTTGCTCCGGGGGACGAATACTTTCGGGGACGATGCGCGCACCCAAGGTAGCACCCAGCTCCGCGAGCACGGGATCGGCTTCGAGCGCAGCCCGCGCCTCGGCAAGGGCACCATCCTTGGCCGACGCTGCGCGCGCCGCGGGCGAGTCGACCGCATCGCGACCGACGCAGCGCAATTTCACGCGTTCGCCCAGCACGGGCTCGAGGCGTGCCTCCAACTGCGCCAGCATCGCCGGATCGGCCAGCACGAGATCGTGATGCGCCAGCGCCAGGACCAGCGTCTGCCCTTCGCGGGACTGCAGCGCTGCCCGGCGCGCCAGTTCCCGCAATGGACCGCCAAGCGCGGCGCGCTCCAGCAGCGCGTCCCAGTCCGGGAGATGGGCGTTCGGCTCACTCTTCCCCGGCTTCGTCTCGGACGCGGTGGCCATCGCTGCGCGCGCGTTCGCGGAGGACCGCCCTGAAGCGGGCTCGGCATCACGGGCGGGCGGACGACCCGCAGCCGACGACACGACCGCCTGCCCCCCCGCCGTTGACGGGGTGCCCCGCGGCGCCTCGTCGTCGCGCCCCGGGCGGAAGGCCAGCATCCGCAACAACGCCATCTCGAATCCGGTGATCGCATCCGGCGCCAGGGGCAGGTCACGTCGACCCGCCAGCGCCATCTGGTAGTAAAGCTGCACTTCCTCCGCGGACAACCGGCGCGCCAACAGGGCCAGGTCCTCCTCGTCCGCCTCGCCTGCCTCGCCGCGGTCCAGACCCGGGACCAGCTGGCGCAGCTGGATGCGATGGAACAGCGTCGCCAGATCTTCGAGTACCGTTGCGAAATCGGGCGCGAAGGCGACGATGCGGCGTGCCTCGGCGAGCAATAACACACCGTCGCCGTCGGCCAATGCATGGGCCAGACCCAGAACTTCGGCGCTGTCGATGCTGCCGAGCATGGACCGTACGTCATCGCTGCGGACGCGACCCCCGCCATAGGCAATCGCCTGGTCCAGCAGCGAGAGGCCGTCGCGGAGCGACCCATCGGCCGCGCGCGCGAGCAAGGACAGCGCGACATCATCGGCATCGACGCCCTCGGCACCGAGGATGTGCCGCATCTGGGCTTCGATCTGCGCAGGCAGCAAGCGCTTGAGGTTGAACTTCAGGCATCGCGAGAGGACCGTCACCGGCAGCTTCTGCGGATCGGTGGTGGCCAGCAGGAACAATGCGTGATCCGGCGGTTCCTCCAGCGTCTTCAGCAGGGCGTTGAATGCATTTTTCGAGAGCATGTGCACCTCGTCGATGAGGTACACCTTGTAGCGACCCCGGGTCGGCGCGTACTGGGCGTTCTCGATGACCTCGCGCACGTCGTCAACGCCCGTATTGGACGCGGCATCGATTTCCAGTAGGTCGATGAACCGCCCCGCATCCACCGCCTGGCACACCGCGCACTCACCGCAGGGCTCGGCGCCCTGCCCGCGCTCGCAATTGAGCGACTTCGACAGGATGCGCGCGATGGTGGTCTTGCCCACGCCGCGCGTCCCCGTGAACAGGTAGGCATGGTGCATCCGGCCGCTTTCCAGGGCATGGGTCAGCGCACGCACCACGTGCTCCTGCCCGACCAGTTCGCCAAAGCGTCGCGGGCGCCATTTGCGTGCCAAAACCTGATAAGACATGCGTACTCCGGATCGGACCACCCTGCTGCCAAGCACGCCACGCCGACCCAGGTGCCGGCGCGCGCGCGCGCCGCGCTTGTCCGCGGCATCGCTTCCTCGCTATCCTAGCGCGCTTGACGGACGGCCTGCGGCTGCTCCGGCTGGTTGCAGTGGAGAGGTGTCCGAGCGGTCGAAGGAGCACGCCTGGAAAGTGTGTATACGGTCAAAAGCCGTATCGAGGGTTCGAATCCCTCCCTCTCCGCCAGTTCCGAGTGCCGCCTTGGCGCACGAAGTTCATGGTGGCCCCGTCGGTCCTTCCGCGACGATAGTTTGCGAACCCCGCCAGGCCCGGAAGGGAGCAACGGTAGTAAACGATTCGGGTGCCGGAATGTGGCTGGCGGGGCTGCCACCCCCGATCGACGCCCATGCGGCGGCGGCGCGATCGACGCGACGCTGGCCCAGCGGTTCCGAGTCGGACCCCGGGGCCATGGGGCCCCGCGTCGATACTCCGCGGCCCGACCCGCCGCGGCCGAACCGCTCCGGCCCGGCGTGCACCCGGGGTCACCGCCGGTCGCCGGACCAGCCACCATCCAGCACTGAACCGGATCGTCGGCATGCGGTCTGACTGCGGATGACAGCCCACCCCGCTGGATCTTCTGCATCCGCTGAAATGCCCGCCGACGTGCTGCGGCTGATCGCGATCCGCGGCGCACGCAGCGCCGGCCAGGGCGCGCTGGTCGCCGGATTTGCACTGTACCTCCATGCGCTCGGCTGGCATGCCGCAGGCATCGGCGCCACGCTCTCGGCCGCGCTGCTGGTTGGCGCACTGCTCACCTTGACGGTGGGACCACTGAGCGACCGCATCGGCGGACGTCGCTATTTCCTGCTCGGCTACGAAGCACTGCAAATCCTCGCCGCGCTGCTCGCCCTAGGCAGCACCCGCCCCGCCTTGCTGGTCCTGGCAGCCATCCTCGGCGGCTTTGGCCGTGGCGCCAATGGCAGCGCGGGACCCTTTGGGCCGCTCGAGCAGGCCTGGTTGGCCCAATTGCTGCCCGCCGCGCGCCGGGGTCGGGTGTACAGCCAGAACACGGCCATTGGCTTCATCGGCATGGCCCTGGGAGCGCTGGGTGCCGGCGCCGTGGGCTGGTTCGCGCCGCACGGCGGCGCCGCGCCCTACCGATGGCTTTTTGTCGTCTCGCTGCTTGGCTCCCTCGCCAGCCTGGCCCTGCTGGCACGGATGAAGGAGCCCCCGCGCCGCCCGCGCGCCGATCCACTCGAACACGCATCCGAGTGCGAGGAACATCGCGCCGAGAATCGACGCATGCTCAAGCTGGTGCTGGTCAACAGCCTCAATGGACTCGGCATCGGCATGATCGGCCCACTCATTGCCTACTGGTTCCTGCTCAAGTTCGCCCATGGCCCGGGGACCATCGGCCCTGCGCTGGCCGCCAGTTTCGCGATGGGTGCTGTCGGCTCCCTGCTGGCCGGCGCCATCGCGCGGCGCCACGGCCTCGTCCGTGCGGTGGTCTGGATGCGCCTCGCCGGCCTTGTGCTGATCCTCGGCATTCCCCTGTCTCCCTGGTTTGCGCTGGCTGCAACCCTCTATGCATTGCGCGCCGGCATGAACCAGGGCACGGCGGGCGTGCGCCAGGCGCTGGTCGCTGGACTGACGCGCGACCACCGCCGCGGACTTGCGGCCAGCCTCCAGAACGTGTCAATCCAGATTCCGCGCGCCATCGGCCCGCTGATCTCGGGCTTCCTCTTGCACGCCGGCATGCTGACGGCGCCGTTCCTGATTGCGGCGGCGTTCCAGGCCGCCTACCTTGCCCTCTATGCCAAATTCTTCAGGGAATTCGCCAGCGGGGGCCAGGACTGACCCGCATGCGCCCCCATCGCGATCCGTCTCATGCCGGTCCCGCCCGGATCGGCGGATTGCCTCGCGCTCCGGGTCGACCCTTCAGCCGGCCATGGCCGCAACAGGCATGGGCGGCGGCAATGCGACACAATCACCGGCCTCAAGCACGGTGTAACCGGCTTCGCGCAACGCATCGGCATCGCCACGGCTGGCCTGGTGGTAAAGCACCAGGCGCTCCCGCAATGCGCCGGGATACTCGCGATCGAGGTCCTCGAGACCCGTATGTGACGCGTTGGCGCGCAGGCCACAGTCGTGAAATATGCGTTCGCCGCGGACGGCATGCACGGCCAGGGCCTCGGGAATGGGACGGGTGTCGCCTGTCCACGCGAAGCTTCCGGGCAGCGCCAGCCCAAAGGCACTGCGGGCACGGTGATGGCGGCTCTCGAAAATCTCGAACCACCAGCCATCGAGCCAGAACCCGCGACTGACGGGGATCAACTGGAATGCGTCCCAGAACTGCACGCCCCCCTCCGCGAGCAAACGCGGAAAATCCGCGAGCCGCGCCTGCAGGAGCGGAACCAGGTCGGCATGGACGAACAGGCGGCACGGTGCGCGCTGGTCCCCGAACCAGATCCGATAGAACAGCTCTTCGAGACCCCCGACATGGTCCATGTGCAGGTGGGTCAGGTAAAGCGCCGTCGGCAGGTGTCCATAGGTGGCGAGGAATCGACCGGGCACGTCGGGCCCGCAATCGATCAGCAGCAACGGCTGGCCCCCCCGCTGCAGGACGGCCGCGGAACTGCCCAACGCGATCGCCTGCGCGGCGCCAGTGCCCAGTGCGCGCAACGACCAATTCATCGTCGCACCTCGACCATTCCCATGGATGCATCCGTATCGCGCCGATAGGCATCAAGCAATACCTGCCACTGCCGCATCAGCCAATCCGGTGCGGCGGCCGGCGGCGGCGCCACCTTCCGGATCGAGCGCAGCAACCGCGACAGATTTCGCCGTTGCCAGCGGGCGGCGGGCTTGCGCAACCTGCCACGATCGAAGTCCAGGAGATTCCAGCCTCCATGGGCAAGGACGATGTTGTGGGCGTTCAGATCGGCGTGATCCACTCCAGCAGCATGGAAACGGGCCAGCATCGAGCCGACGTGCCGCCAGTCGTCTTCGCCGACGCGGCCCGCGGCAAGCATCTCGGCCAGCGTTTCCGCACCCGGAAGTTCGACACTCAGCAAGTCCGCGCGCGCCCACACGCCGTGGCGGACACAGCGGGCCGCCAGTGGCTCAGGCACGGGCAAATCCATGGCCCGCAACCGCTGGAGCAGTGCAAATTCCCTGAATGAACGCGAGCGTTGCGCACCGAGCCACAGGTAGCGATCTCCGCGTATCGGCGCCAACGCGCCCCCGCGGCGAAAGTGCCTGAGTACCATCGGCCCGGCGGGTCCATCGATGAAACCGACGGTACCTCGGCCGCCGGTTCTCGCACGCAAACGGGACTGCGCCTGCCAGAATGACGGCTCGAACCATTGCGGCGTGACTTGTGGGATTGCAGTGGCATCGAACACAATCGCTTGTCCATCGCTGTCGCGTCGCGTCGAGCGGGCCGTCGTTTTCACCATGTCCGCCAGCATTGCCTTCTTCGGTTACCAAGTCTAGTCAAAGCCGCATGAGCGAGGCGTCGACATCTCCTTCCATCTGCCTCCTGCGGACGTCCGCGCTGGGCGATGTCACCCATGTTGTGCCTCTGGTGCACACATTGCGCAGCGGCATGCCGCACGCACGGTTGACCTGGATCGTCGGCAAGCTCGAACACCGCCTGGTCGGCGACCTGCCAGGGGTCGAGTTCGTGGTGTTCGACAAGAGCCTCGGATTGGGTGCGTTCCGC
Organism: Pseudomonadota bacterium; assembly: GCA_021795435.1. GTDB lineage: Bacteria > Pseudomonadota > Gammaproteobacteria > Xanthomonadales > Rhodanobacteraceae > Metallibacterium. The sequence continues at coordinate 35,062 of JAJYPJ010000005.1, read as the reverse complement.
CACGCCCGCCTGGCCTTGGAGGGCCGCCGGTTTGACGTCCTTCTCCACATGCAGGTTGCGCTTCGAGCCAACCTGCTGAGCCTGGGCGTGCGCGCGCGTCGCCGAATCGGCTACGACGCCGCACGCTCCAAGGACCTGCACGGACTGACGATCAACGAGCGGATCGCGGCCCATGGCGGACAGCATGTCCTGGAGGCCATCGGCAGTTTCGCCGAGCCCCTCGGCCTGAGGCAGACCCACGTGCGTTGGGACATTCCAATTCCCATCGAAGCGGACGCCTGGGCCATGGACCAGCTGCCCGGGGATGCGCCGTGGCTGTTGATCAATGCCGCATCCAGCCACGTGCTGCGCAACTGGCATGCCGACGGGTACGCGGCCGTGGCGGATTACGCGCAGCAGGCTTTGGGCTGGCAGGTTGCGCTGACCGGAGGCCCCAGCCACATCGAGCGCCAGTTGGGCGACCACATCCGTGCACGCATGCGCAGCACGCCCGTCGATTTGATCGGCCGGGATACCCTGAAGCGGGCTCTTGCGCTTTACCGTCGAGCCACTGCACTACTGACGCCCGATGCGGGTCCGATGCATATGGCCAATGCCGTGGGAACGCCGGTCATCGGCCTACACGCGGCAAGCAATCCAGCTCGCTCGGGACCTTACAGTGATCGGCGGTGGTGCGTCGACCGATATGCAGCCGCAGCCCAGAAGTTCCTCGGTCGCGCCGTCGAGGACATCCCGTGGGGCACCAAGATCGAGCGTCCGGGCGTGATGGACCTGATCCAGGTCGATGACGTGATCGAGCGTCTGCAGGCGCTGGATCTCGAGCGTCGCCATGGCAGCCTCAAGGGACCCGCGCCCGCCTGATCCCGATCAAGTCGCGCAACAATCCTTGCCGTTAGCCTGCGGCAATCCCCTGTCGCGAGCATGCCGATGGACACTGACGTGCTGATTGTGGGCGCCGGCCCGGCGGGCCTGTGCCTGGGCAATGCCCTGGCCGGCAGCGGATTGCGCGTCACGCTGGTCGATCCACAGGACGAAGCGGACCTGGGCGATCCGCCAGACGACGGGCGCGAAATTGCCCTGACCCGACGCTCGCGGGCGATACTCGACCATCTGGGCATGTGGTCGCGCTTGCCGGATGCCGCAGCCGCACCGCTCCACGAAGCACGGGTCTTCGAGGGCGCCAGCACGCGGCCACTGCGAATCGCGCCCTATCCGCGAAGCTCGGAGCCACTGGGCTGGATGGTTGCCAACCACGCCATCCGGCGCGCTGCGATGGCGGCGCTCGCGGAACACGGCACGGTGCAACTGCGGGCCGGGCGCCGCGTGGTCGACATTTCCATCATGGATCACGGCGCCGCCGTACGCCTGGACGATGGTGCCGAGCTGAACTGCCGACTCGTGGTGCTGGCCGACAGCCGTCACTCGGCCATGCGGCGCCGGCTCGGCATCCGGTCCAGCCAGCGTGACTTCGGCCGCAGCATGCTCGTGGCCCGCATGCGCATCCAGCACCCGCAGCCCGGCTGTGCCTGGGAATGGTTTGACCACGGCCAGACACTGGCGCTCCTGCCGTTGCAGGGTGACCTCGCCTCGGTGGTCCTGACGCTGCCGCAGCACGTCGTCGACCAGCTCCAGTCCCTGCCGGATGATGCCTTTGAGGCGCAGATGCAGGCACGGTTTCACGATCGTCTTGGATCCATGAAGCTCATGAGCGCGCGCCACGCGTATCCGCTGGTCGGCGTGTATGCCCATCGCTTCAGCGCAAGACGCCTGGCGCTTGTGGGCGATGCGGCCGTGGGCATGCATCCGGTGACCGCCCATGGCTTCAACCTCGGTCTTGCGGGCGTGGCCGACCTGGCGACGCAGGTCGCCGTCGCGACTCGGGAAGGCTCGGACATCGGTGCCGCCAAGACGTTATCCCTCTACGCGCGCGCGCACCATCTGCGATGCCTGCCGCTTTATCTGTGCACGCAGGCGATCGTCGACCTCTATACGGCCGAGGCCGGACCCGCCCACGTGCTGCGTCGCGGGATCCTGGATGCCGCTGCAACGCTGCCCGGCATCCGCCAGGCGCTCGGCACACTCCTTGCCGACCGACGCCGCGCACGCATCACCGTGAACTGAACGATCACCGGGCCGCATCCGGCACGAGAACGCCGGTGCAGCTACACTAGGCCGTCATCAAGGCTGCTCGCTCCACCATTCGCCAGACGGCCCGCCGCATTCTTCCGGCAAGCCGCGGCCTCGCAGCCCGACCATTGCCCCATCGTCCCTCATGGCCTCGCACTGCGCGGCCCTACGCGAAGTCATCCATGATCGAGTCCCCTGCCAACAACGCGTCACCCGCGATCTCCTCGTTTCACGACCTCGGCCTGCCTGCGGCAATCCTCGATGCCCTCGTGGCCGTTGGCTATGAAACGCCTTCGCCAATCCAGGCCGCGACCATTCCCGTGCTGCTGCAGGGTCGCGACCTGGTGGGACAGGCCCAGACGGGAACCGGCAAGACCGCCGCATTCGCGTTGCCGATCCTCGCGCGCATCGACACCACAGTGGGTGCGCCACAGGCCCTGGTCCTGACACCCACGCGCGAACTGGCGATCCAGGTCGCGGAAGCATTCACCCGCTATGCATCGCGACTGCCGGATTTCCATGTCCTGCCCATCTATGGCGGCCAGGGGTATGCACCGCAGCTGCACGCCCTCCGGCGAGGCGCCCATGTCGTCGTCGGCACGCCAGGGCGCATCATCGATCACCTCGAGCGCGGCACCCTCAAGCTTGACCTCCTGCGGCACGTTGTCCTGGACGAAGCCGACGAAATGCTGCGCATGGGATTCATCGACGATGTGGAATCGATTCTTGGACGCGTTCCGGCGGTACGCCAAGTCGCTCTCTTCTCCGCGACCATGCCATCGGCCATCCGACGGATCGCGGACCGCTATCTGCATGATCCTGCGCAGGTCAGCATCAAGGGCAAGACCACCACCGCGGCCAAGGTCGCCCAGCGTTATTGGCTCGTCAGCGGCATGCACAAGCTTGATGCGCTGACCCGGATCCTCGAGGTCGAGCCCTTCGAAGGCATGATCGTGTTCACCCGCACCCGCCAGGCGACCGAGGAACTCGCGGAAAGGCTCGCCGCAAGAGGATTCGCCGCAGCCGCCTTGAATGGCGAGGTGCCTCAAGCCATGCGCGAACGCATCGTCCAGCGCTTCAAGGATGCGCAGATCGACATCCTTGTTGCCACCGACGTCGCCGCACGCGGCCTTGATGTCGAGCGCGTCAGCCACGTCCTGAACTACGACATCCCCACGGATACGGAAAGCTATGTCCACCGGATCGGCCGCACCGGTCGTGCGGGCCGGAGCGGCGAAGCCATCTTGTTCGTGACGCCGCGGGAGCGCCATCTGCTGCGCGCGATTGAACGGGCTACCCGACAGCCGATCACGCCCATGCAGTTGCCTGGAATCGAGGCGGTCAACGATCGTCGGATCGCGCGCTTCATGCAACGCATCACCGATGCCCGCGCGCTGGAAGGATTGCAGGATTTCCAGCGCCTCGTCGAACGCTATGAGCAGGAACACGACGTTCCAGCCATCGAAATCGCTGCCGCCATGGCGCGACTCCTGCAAGGCGACGAACCGTTGCTGCTCAAGCGGGACGCACCACGTGAAACCGCCAACCAGCGGCCCGAGCCGAATCGACCGGAGACCCGAGGCAGCAGCCCGTTTGTCCTTTGGCGTGTTGCCGTTGGCCGTCGCCACGGCATCCAGGTGCGAAACCTCGTTGGCGCCATCGCGAACGAGGGCAAGCTGGCCAACAGCCAGATCGGAAGCATCGAGCTGAAGGGTGACCATAGCCTCGTGGAATTGCCGGCCGATCTCCCCCCGGCAACGCTGGATGCGCTGCGCAAGGCGCGCGTCGGCGGCCAACCGCTGCGCATCGAGCGATTCGATGGAGCGTCCGCCGCGCCGCGCACCGGGGCCAGACCGCGCAGGACACCCGCGCATTAGCGGGCCCGATGGCCTGCGGATCACGGGCAACGAATCGCCAGCCCGCTCCGTCCAGGGCCGGTACGGCCAACCGACCCGTTTGTACCGCCGCGCCACGGCGACCCGCGACACGCTTGACGACGTGAGCCGGCCGACACCGATCAGCCCGAACCCGCCGGATACGCCGTGCGTCGAATGAATTGCACGATGTTCGCATGCAGGTGCGCGAGGCTCCGCGGGCGCACGTAGATCATGTGGCCGGTGTGATAAAATCTGTAGTCGATGTTCCGTTGCAACCTGGCAACCATCGGCAGCTGCCGCATCTGGTAAACCGCCGCGTAGTAAGGCGTGGCCAGATCGAAATAGCCGGCATTGACCATCACCTTCAGGTCCGGGTTGTAGCTCATCGCGGCGGCGAGATCGGGCAACACGTTGGTGCCGATGAACCCGATGGCTGCAGGCTGACCTGGCAGGACGTGTTGAAAGCTCCAGTCGTTGCCTACCGCGCTGGAAATGATCTTGTAGGTATGGCTGCCGCCAAACTTGAGCACCCTGCGCACATAGTCGTTGAAAGCGGACGTATAGGCCGCACTGATGGCCGCACTCTGTGGGTCGTACGCCGCCGATTCAGCCAACGGATCCATCGTCGGACCGGAGAAGCGCGCATCGAGCCGCCCTGTGGTCTCGCCGCGCGGCAGCAACAGGGCCTGTTCAAACTCCGGGCCCGTCACGCGCAAGTCCGCCCTGAGGACATAGGAAACGGGCAAGCCCGTGAATGCGGCCATTTGCTTGGCAATGGCGTCCTTCCGGGCCTCCGGCAGGAGGCCTCCCCGGTTCAGCGCCTGGAGATAGGGTCCCATCGCCCAATCCTGCACCTTGTCAAGCCATGGATGCAGGGTCGCCGGAGGATTGGCCAAGGCCTTGTGGTACCAGGCCACTGCCGCATAGGTGGGCAGTGCCAGCGCGTACGGCAACGTGACGCCCGGGTTGAAGTTGGGCGTGTCGATCGCGGTATCGAAGTCCAGGATGCTGGACAGCAGCACCACTCCGTTCAAATCGATGTTGTCCTGCTGCTCAAGGATATTCGCCAGGACTGCTGAGCGCGCTGTGCCGTAGCTCTCGCCGATGAGGTACTTCGGGGAATTCCATCGCCCGTACTGTGACAGGAATTTGCCGACGAATTGGGCGAACGCCTGCCCATCCGCATCCACGCCGTAGAACATCTTGGGCGTGCCAGCCCCACCTTCGGCGCTGCCCAGAATGCGGCTGAAGCCGGTTCCCATGGCGTCGACGAAGACAAGATCGCTTGCATCAAGCAGGCTGTAATCATTGTTGACCAACCGATAGGGGGCCGGTGGCGTGTGGCTGTGGCTCCGGGTGACGACGCGCATGGGGCCAAAGGCACCCATGTGAAGCCAGACCGACGAGGATCCGGGTCCGCCGTTGTATAGGAATGAAATCGGGCGTCGCGCAGGATTGCCGCCACGCTTCATGTACGCCACGTAGAACATCTCGCCCGTGGGCTTGCCCTGCTTGTCGCGCAGGATGATGGTGCCCGCGTCGCCGATGAACTTGATGCGCTTGCCGTTGATGGTGACCACGCCCCGGGTCATCGAGGTATGCGGCGCGGCCCAGTAGCGATGGATGCGGCTCGCAGACTCCTGCGGTTTGGCCTGCGGTTCACGCGCCAACGCCGAAAGTGGGAGCAATGCGAAGGCGAAGGCGAAGGCGAAGGCGAAGGCCCGTGCAAGACGTCGAGCAGACATGCGGGATTCCCCCGAAGCAATGACGCGTGTTGGAGGCAGCGGCTCCACGGTCCTTCCGCGGGCACGCTTGGCTCGCAGGAACCGTCCGTTCACCGCTGGCTGGTGCGCCCGGGATTGCCAGCCCAGCGACATGAGCAGCACACGGACACCCAGCGCAGCATGCCACCCGAATGATCCTGGCGCCACCGGATCACCTGAAGTCGCTCGACCATTCCATGGCGCGCCGAAGCTACTCCAACCCGAGGGCGGGGCCGAACGGCCAGCCTGCCACTCGTTCGGTGTTGCACGGCTGATCGCACGGCTCAGCGATTCGCGCGCATGGCCTGATAAGCGGCCAATGCCTCGTCACGGGACGACGCCAGATCCACCATTGGCGCGGCGTAGCCTATCCGGCCCAGCAGCCCGGGCTCGCGCCAGGGCTCGTGCAGCAATGGCGCCGGAAGGTCGCGAAGCTCGGGGACCCAGCGACGAATGTACTCCCCCCTCGGGTCGAAGCGCAGGGCCTGAACGACCGGATTGAAGATGCGGAAGAACGGGGCCGCGTCGGCTCCACAACCCGCCGTCCATTGCCAACCCTGCGTGTTGTTGGCGAGGTCCGCATCGACCAGCGTGTCCCAGAACCATCGTGCGCCATGCGACCAGTGAATCCGCAGGTTTTTCGACAGCAAGCTGGCCACCAGCATTCTCACCCGATTGTGCATCCAGCCGGTCTTCCACAATTGCCGCATGCCGGCGTCGACGATGGGAATGCCGGTATGGCCTTGCTGCCATCGCTCCAGCAGATCGCCGGTCGGCTCGCGCCACGGAAAACGTTCAAATTGCGCATTAAGGCTCCGCTCCGGCGTATCGGGATGATGGAAAAGCAGGTGGTACGAAAATTCGCGCCATCCCAATTCACGAACATAGGGCGCCGCGATGCTTGGGAAGCCCTGCGAGCCCGAACTCGGCAGATGGTCGCGAAGCGCCGCAAGGATCTGGCGCGGGCTGAGCTCACCGGCATGAAGATAAGGTGACAACCGCGATGTCCCGTCAACGTCGGGCCGGTCGCGGCGCTCGCCATAGTGGCCAATGGAATCGGCAACAAATTCCCGCAGTAACGCATGTGCTCCCTCCTCGCCGGGTCGCCATGCGTCGCGCAGGCCCGCATCCCAGGCGATCCGCGGCCGCAGTTCCAGGGCATCCAGCGGCAACGAGCCTTCCGCGGCCGGCATGGGGATTCGTGAAGGCGCGGGCCATGGCGCGGTGTCGGCAAGGTGCGCCTCGACGGCGCGCCAGTAGGGGGTGAACACGCGGTAAGGCCGCCCCTCCCGCGTCGCCAGCGCCCATGGTTCAACCAAGAGTGCGCTGTTGTAACTTTGCGCGGCGACGCCTTCCGCGCGCAGCCGTTGCTTGATTTCACGGTCCCGAGCGAGCGCGGCCGGCTCGTACTGCCGATTCCAGTACACGGCGACCGCTCCGCTGGCCTTGATGAGCCGTCGCAGCGACTCCAAGCTGGGGCCCTTGGCGAGGTATAGCGATGCCCCGCGCTCGCGAAGCGCGTCGTCAAGCGCAGCAAGGCTATGGTGCAGCCACCAACGGCTGGCCGCGCCCGGCATCCAAGGCGCTTCCTCCTCCGGCGCGTGGATGTATACGGGAAGCACGCGTGCGTGCCCCGCAACCGCAGCGTGGATCGCCGGGTTGTCCGCAAGGCGCAAGTCGCGCCGCAGCCAAACGATGGCGGTCGTCATGGCCGGAGACGTCCCCGCGGCTCCACCCTGCACCATCGCCTTTGAATCAAGGACTCAATCCTTGCGTGGCCGCACCGCCCCCGGCCCATGCCGCCTCCTGTTCGTCGGATGATCACTTGGGTGATGCCCCAGGACGCGGCTTGCGAGGGTCCCAGCATGCCGGCGCGCCCGTTGACGCCATGTGAACCGGGCCCTGGGCGCACTGCGGGAAACGGCGTGTTCAATCCAGGCCGAAGCGGCTAACCAGCATGGCCTTCACACCCTGTGCCAGCAGCAGATAGACGACCACGATCCCAGCCAGATAAGCCCAGTACGCGTGCGGCATGATGCGGAACCCGAGCAGCGGGGCCACCGGAGATATCGGCAAGAGCATGCCGAGGAGGCAGAAGCTCGCCGTGCTCACGAGTACTGGGAGACTCGGGAGCGACTGGACGAATGGGACATGCGCCGTGCGGATGACGTAGACGATGAGGGTTTGGGATAGAAGCGACTCGATGAACCAACCGGTCTGGAACATCTCGGGATGCCTTGAGAACCCCAGGAAAAACCACATGACTGCGAAGGTCAGGTAGTCGAACAACGAGCTCACCGGGCCAAAAACCGCCATGTAGCGGACGATGTTGCCAATCTCCCACCGTCTGGGTGTGGCCAGGAACTCATCGTCGACGTTGTCGGTCGCGATGGTGGTCATCGAGAGGTCGTACATGAGGTTGTTGATGAGCAGCTGCACCGGCGCCATGGGCAGGAACGGCAGCAGCGCGCTGGCGCCGAGCACGCTGAAGACATTGCCGAAATTGGAACTGGCCGTCATCCGGATGTACTTGAGGATGTTGCCGAAGACGCGTCGCCCCTCCTGCACGCCCACCTCCAGCACCGTCAGGCTCTTTTCCAGGAGGATGATGTGCGCCGATTCCTTGGCGATGTCCACGGCGCTGTCGACGGAGATGCCGACGTCCGCGGCTCGCAGCGCAGGACCGTCATTGATTCCGTCGCCCAGGAAGCCGACGACGTGGCCCTGCGCTCGCAGCGCGTCGATCACGCGGACCTTCTGCTGGGGATTAAGGCGGGCGAACAGCCGCGTATCGTCCAACGCCGCGGTCAACTGCGTTTCGTCCATCGCATCGATCTCGGGGCCGGTCAGGACATGCGTGAGATCAATGCCGACATGACGGCATACATGGCGCGCGACGATGTCGTTGTCGCCCGTGAGGATCTTCACCGCGATTCCATGCGCGGTCAGTGCCGAAATCGCCTCGGCCGCGCTCTCCTTGGGCGGATCCAGGAACGCCATGAAGCCCATCAGCGTGAGGTCGCGTTCGTCACCCCTGTGGTATGCAGCTCGCGGTGGCCGGATCTCGCGAATCCCCAATGCAATCACTCGGAATCCGTCGGCATTGAGGTCAGCCGCCAATTGCCGCGCGTCGGCCTGGCGATCCGCATCAAAGGGCAATGACTCCTCCCCGGACTGCACGCGCGTGCAGATTGCCAACATCTCGGCCACCGCTCCCTTGGCAATCAGGAGGTGGCGCCCCTCCTGGTCGCGAACCACCACCGACATGCGGCGACGTTCGAAATCAAATGGAAGTTCATCCACGGGGGCATAGTCGGCGGCGAGCCGGTGCGCCCTTGCAGGGTCGGTTGCGCGCAACACCGCATTGTCCAGCAAGTTGCGAAGGCCGGTCTGGTAATGACTGTTGAGGAACGCCAATTCGAGAACCCGGGCGTTATCGTCCCCGCGCACGTCGACGTGCCGCTCGAGAATGACCCGGTCCTGGGTCAGCGTCCCGGTCTTGTCGGTGCACAGCACGTCAATCGCACCCAGGTTCTGGATGGCCGGCAACTGCTTGACGATGACCTGCTTGCGCGCCATCGCCAATGCGCCTTTTGCAAGATTGAACGTGACGATCGCGGGGAGCATCTCGGGCGTCAAGCCAACGGCGACGGCGATCGAGAACATCAGCGCCTCGAGCCAGTCATGCTTGAGGGCGCCGTTGACCAAAAACACCAGGGGCACCATCACCGCGATGAAGCGCAGCATCAGCCCGACGAACCGCCGCAAACCCCGGTCAAAGCTGGTGGATGGCGCACGCGGCGTGGCCAGCGAACTGGCAAGCGCCCCAAACGCCGTAACCGCACCGGTTGCCAGGACCACCCCCAAGGCACTGCCACTGAGCACGTTGGAGCCCATGAAGCAGAGGTTGCGGGCTTCCATCGCCGCGACGGCGCCTTCGTCGGCTTCCGCAAACTTCTCCACTGGCATCGACTCACCAGTCAGGCTGGACTGGTTGACGAACAGATCCTTGGCTGCGAGTAGCCGAAGGTCTGCCGGGATCATGTCGCCCGCCGCCAGTTGCACGATGTCGCCGGGGACCAGCTGTTCGATCGGGATCTCGCTGCGGCCGCCGGTCAACTGGGGGCGGCGCACCAGCGTCGTATTGCTGACCATGCTGCGCAAGGCAGCGACGGCCCGCGAAGACTTGCTTTCCTGCACATAGCCCACGAGCACCGCGACCGCCACCATCGTGGTCATGATCCCTGCACCAAGCAGGTCGGACGTTAGGAACGACACAGCGGCGAGCGCCAGCAAAAGCAGGTTCAGCGGGTTCGCCAACCTCCGTGCAACCTCCGCGTACCAGGGTGCGACGACAGCACCGCCGACCACATTGGGCCCGTATTGCTGCTGCAACCGCTCGATCTGCTCGTCGTCGAGCCCGTCGAGGCAACTGCCCAGACTCTCCAACACCACTGGCCCGGGCCGGCGAGCGAATTCCAGCAGCCGCTGGCCCTGTGCATCGCCGGCTCCACTCCCGGGCATGCGTCGCAAGCCAGCCCGAGGCGGGGCGCGTCCAGAGGTGGTGTCGTTATCCGCCATCGCGTCTCCGCAACCATCGAACCATCGCCATGCGACCATCTGCTGGCCAGGGCGCGGGGCGGCCGCAACGCGCGGACAACCCTGGAAGGGCGATGCGCTGCCGACCCAATCCGGGCCGCGGATGCACGCCATCCATCGGTCCGGCGGCGACGCGCTCGCAACCGGCAAGCCGCGTCCTGGTCAAGGACGCGGCCGAGTGTAGCGATCGACGCGCTGGCGGCGCCAGCGCCTTCCGCAGTGGCATGCCTTCCCGGATGCCGCCAGCCCTGATTAGGCCATGCCCACCAGTGCCGGGTGCACCACCTTCCCGGCCTCGACGTTGATGCCCTTCCGGAGCGGCTCGAACCCGCGCCACTCGGTCCCGCCCGCGAGCCGAAGCACATAAGGCAGGATCGCGGCACAGATGGCATGCGAGGACGTCTGCGGCACGGCCCCCGGCATGTTGGTCACCGCGAAATGGGTAACGCCATGCACGTCGTAGGTCGGATCCTTCCACGTGGTCGGATGCGATGTCTCGAAGCAGCCTCCCTGGTCAATCGAAATGTCAACCAGCACGCTGCCCTTTTCCATCGATTTGACCATGGCTTCCGTAACCACCCGCGGGGCCTTGGCACTCGGGATCAGCACGGCACCAACGACAATGTCGGCACCCGCGACTTCCTCGGCGACGAGCGACTCGTAGGCATACAGCGCCGTGACGTTCGGACCCAGCGCCATCATCTCGGCCATCCGGTCAGGTCGCTTGTCAAAGACCACCACATTCGCGCCTGCCGCCGCGGCCAGTGCCGCCGCGTTGCCGCCCGCCGCCCCCGCGCCCAGCACGACGACCTTGCCGCGTGGCGTCGATGCCATGCCACCCAGCAACTTGCCCTTGCCGCCCTGCGGCTGGTGCAGCAGCGTCGTGCCCACCTGCGTGGCAATGCGGCCGGCGATCACCGACATCGGATGCAGCAACGGCAGGGTGCCACCCTCTTCCACGGACTCGAATGCGACGGCCGTCAGGCCGATGTCCTGGAGCCGGCGCGTCAACTCGGGTTCCGCAGCGAGATGCAGGTAGCAAAACAGCAGGTGATGGCTACGCAACAGCGCAAGGTCGCCTGCAATGGGCTCCTTGACCTTGACGATCAGTTCGCCTTTCTCATAAAGCGCAGCGGCATCCGGCACGATGCGCACGCCGACGCGCGTGTAAGCCTCGTCGCCGAAACCGCTCTTGAGCCCGGCGCCTGCCTGGACGTAGACCTCATGGCCATGCCGAACCAGGTCGGCGCAAGCAGCCGGCACCAGGGCGACGCGGCCCTCGAGCGTCTTGGTTTCGGAGGGAATGCCGATACGCATGGGGATGGATCCTCGGTGGGAAATGGGCTGTCACGGGAACTTGATTCGCGTGCCAGCCATCCCCATGCTGCGTCGGATCACGCTTGTCGCAACGGGCGCGTCCGACGACGCCGGGCAGGCAGCGAATCCGCCGCAACCAACAGGAAATTATACATGAGCACCACGCGCCACAGCAGCCTGATCATTGTCGGTTCCGGCCCTGCGGGCTACACGGCCGCCGTCTACGCCGCACGAGCCAACCTGAAGCCCCTGTTGATCACGGGCTTGCAGGCGGGTGGCCAGCTCACGACGACGACCGAAGTCGACAACTGGCCCGGCGACGTGCAAGGCGTGCAAGGTCCCGAACTGATGGAGCGCATGCAGCAGCATGCCGCCCGATTCGATACCGAGATCGTCTTTGACCAGATCCACGAGGCGCAGCTCGCCGACCGGCCCTTTCGGCTCGTCGGCGATTCCGGCGAATACACATGCGATGCCCTGATCATCGCCACCGGAGCCAGTGCCCGCTACCTTGGCCTGCCCTCCGAGCAGGCCTTCATGGGCAAGGGCGTGTCCGCATGCGCCACCTGCGATGGATTCTTTTACCGTGGCAAACCGGTTGCGGTGATCGGTGGCGGCAATACGGCCGTCGAAGAGGCGCTGTATCTGGCGAACATTTGCGAGAAGGTGATCCTCGTGCACCGCCGAGATCGATTGCGCGCCGAGAAGATCATGCAGGACAAGCTTTTCGAGAAGCAGCGCGAAGGCAAGATCGACATCGTCTGGAGCCATGCGGTCGACGAGGTACTCGGAGACGCCAGCGGCGTCACGGGCGTGCGCCTGAAAAGCACCACGGACGGCAGTTCCCTCGAACTGGCCGTGCACGGCGTCTTCGTGGCGATTGGACACACGCCCAACACGGAAATTTTCCGGCAGGCACTGGAAATGCGTGAAGGCGGCTATCTGGTGGTGCGCGGTGGACTCGCCGGCGGCGCCACGCAGACAAGCATTCCGGGTGTCTTCGCGGCAGGGGATGTCGCGGATTCGGTTTACCGTCAAGCCGTGACCAGCGCGGGAACGGGTTGCATGGCCGCGCTGGATGCCGAGAAATTCCTTGATGGACTGGCGCGCTGACGTCGGACTTCCATGAGCCTGGCGCTGCGCGTACTCGATCGGCTGGATGAGGTTACTGCCGAACAATGGGACGCGCTGTTGCCAAGCGGCAATCCCTTCGTCAGCCACGCGTTCCTCGCCGGACTGGAACGCTACGGTTGCTTGCGCGAGTCCTGGGGCTGGCAACCGCGGCATCTCGCCCTGTTCCGGGGATCCAGGCTTTGCGCGGCGGTTCCCAGCTACGTCAAGACGAATTCACATGGCGAGTTCGTCTTCGACCATGCATGGGCCCACGCCATGGCACGTGCAGGGCTCAACTACTACCCCAAGCTCCTCGTCGCCTCGCCCTATTCTCCCGTTGTCGGCCCTCGCTTGCTCGCCGGTCGAGGCGAGGAGGCACCGTCGCTGGCGCAGGCCCTGGTTGAGGCCGTCCGGGGCCAACGGGACACACTGGGCTTCAGCAGCGCGCACCTCCTTTTCCTTCAAGGCGCCGATTGCGCGACCTGCGATGAGGCTGACGCGGGACAATGGGTTGCACGGCAGGACGTGCAGTTCCATTGGCGCAATCGAGGATGGACGGATTTCGATGAATTTCTCGGCGCCCTCAAGCACAAGAAGCGGAAGAACATCCGGTCAGAGCGAGCCCAAGTGGCCCAGTCCGGCCTGCAGCTCGAATGGCGACATGGATGCAGCCTCGACGATCAGGAGTGGGCCCAGGTCCACGCCCTTTACGAAGACACCTTCGATGCGCACGGCAACCATGCCGCACTGACCCCGGCGTTTCTGAGGCACCTTGGCGCCTCCTTGCCCGGCGCGGTCTGGCTCGCGCTCGCGCGCCATCGGGGCACGATCGTGGCAATGGCGTTCTACGTGTCCTCGTCCGACACGCTGTATGGCCGCTACTGGGGCAGCCGCGTCAATGTCCCGGGTCTGCATTTCGAATTGTGCTACTACCGCGGCATCGAGCACTGCCTGTCCGCCGGACTCCAGCGGTTCGAGCCGGGTGCGCAGGGCGAGCACAAGTTGGCGCGCGGGTTCATCCCGGTGTTCACCCATTCCCGCCATGCGATCGCCCACCCCGGGCTTCGCCAGGCCGTTGCCGAGCACGTGGCGACCGAGCGCGCGCAAGTCGCTGCCTATCGCTCCGAACTGCTGCAGCACTCCCCGTACAGCACGCCCGCCGCGCCGGATTCAGATCCATGACGGATGGACAGCGCCCCCGATTGATCCAATTGTCGGACCATAGCCTCCGGTTTCCGGCGCCTTCGCAAGCCCATCCATCCGGACTGCTGGCGGTGGGTGGTGATCTCTCCGCCGAACGGCTCGTAGCGGCCTACGCCCAGGGCATATTCCCGTGGTTCGGGGAGGACGACCCGCTGCTGTGGTGGTCACCGGATCCGCGCTGCGTCTTCGTGACGTCCGCAACAAGGCCTCATCGGCGCTTCGCGCGAAGCCTGCGGCAAAGCCGATGGAGCCTGTCCGTGGACTGCGCATTTGCCCAGGTCATCGCCGCGTGTGCCGCGCCCACGACCGGCCGGATGGGAACGTGGTTGACGCCGGCCATGCAGAAGGCCTACGCCACGCTGCACCAGCGCGGCCACGCGCACTCGTTCGAGGTCTGGGACGGCACACGCCTCGTCGGCGGCCTCTACGGGGTAGCCTCCGGCGGCGTCTTCTCGGGCGAGTCGATGTTCAGCGTCGAAAGCGGCGGTTCCAAGGTGGCTCTCTACGCAGCCTGCCGGACCTTGGCGTCCTGGGGCATGCCACTCTTGGACGCGCAGGTTGCCAATGCGCATACGCTTGGCCTGGGGGCTATCCAGATCCCGCGAGCGGCTTTCCTCCATGCGCTGCGGGACCTGGCCGACGCCAGGACTCCGCAAGACTGGAATGCGGAACTTCCCGTGCGCAGGGCGACCGATCTTGCGTTCCCACCGGGTTCCGGCTCCGCGCCGTCGCGCTGAGCGACGGCGGAAGTCCGGTCAAGCTCAGCGGCGTTGCAGCTTGGCGAGCAAGCTCAGCATCTCGATGTAGAGCCAAACGAGCGTCACGATCAAGCCGAAGGCGCCGTACCACTCCATCGACTTCGGGGCGCCCTGGGCCGCGCTCTGCTCGATGGCGTCGAAATCCACCAGAAGGTTGAACGCCGCGATGCCCACGACCAACAGGCTGAATCCGATGCCCAACGGGCTCGCGCTGTTGATGATGCCGATATGCATCCCGAACAATCCCATGATCATGTCGACCAGGTAGATCAGGGCGATGCCACCCGTGGCCGCGAAAACGCCCATGCGCAGCTTCTGCGTCACCGGGATGAGCCCGCTTCGGTAGAGCGCAAGCATGACCGCCATGACGCCGAGCGTCAGCGCGACGGCGCTGACCACGATTCCCGGGTATTGGAGGTTGAAGATGGCGGAAATACCACCAAGGACCAGCCCTTCCGCCAGCGCGTAGAGCGGCGCAGTCACCCCGACCCAGCGCCGCGCGAAGACGGAAACAAGCGCCAGCACGACGCCCGCGATCAATCCAAACATGACGAAGGGGCCAACCGCCGCCATCGCGGCGGCAACCCCCTGGCTACCGCCGGCGCCGAGCGCGGCGCTAAAACGCAACCACGTCCAGCCCGCCGACAACGTGACCAGCATCAGCAGGATGGCGGTCTTGCCGACCGTCCCGTTGACCGTCATTCGCTCGCCCAACGCGAATCCCGCATCCTGGGCCGATTGATCGAACTGCGAAGGACGCAGCAGTGGGTTACCAGCAGCCATGGTCGACTCCAATTCGGGTATGCCAACCCTATGATCGCATTGAAATGCAACGTTGCCTGGCATGACAACGTTTACGAATTCGCAACCCTGGCCACGGGCAGGCGCCTGTTCAGGCGAGACCTTCGGCTGCCGAAACGACATCCGCATCGGCCGGCAAGACAAGAAACGCGGCGCCAGCCAAGGGCGTATAGGTATCGGCGCCCACGACGCGCGCCAGCGGCCGGCCGCCCAAGCCTCCCTCGACCAATGCCGTGCACACGCCTTCGCCGACGCCGGCGCTTCGCCGTCCCTCGTCGACAATCAGGATTCGGCGCGCTGACTGGGCCTGACTGCAAATGAACGGTTCGTTGAGCGGCACCAACCAACGGAGGTCGACGACACGCGTCTTCCATCCGTGCCGACGCTCGAGCTCGCGCGCCGCGCGGAGGCTCATCGGCACGCCGTTGCCATAGGTGATGATCAACAGGTCGTCGCCCTCCCCATACACACGCCCTTCGCCCAACGGCATCGCGACGCCCTGATTCGGGTAAGGGAACTGCCAATGCCCGTCGCCGGCGTCGTAAAGATCCTTGGTCATGTAGAGCGCAATGGGCTCCAGGAAAACGCTGACGCGGCCATCGACCCGGGCCAGCGCGGAGAGCGTGCGCAACATCGTCACCGCATCGTCGCCGCGGGATGGGCAGCCGAGGACCAGGCCGGGAATATCGCGCAACGCGGCAATCGAATTGTCGTTGTGGAAGTGTCCGCCGAAGCCTCGCTGGTATCCAAGCCCGGCAATCCGCACGACCATGGGGTTGCGATACTGGCCGTTGCTGAAAAACTGGAGGCTGGCAGCCTCCCCGCGGATCTGGTCGCAAGCGTTGTGGTAGTAGGCGAGGTACTGGATCTCGGGAACCGGCAGCATGCCCATGTTGGCGTAGCCCTGGGCAAGGCCCAGGATCGTGGTTTCATCCAGCAGCGTGTTGAATACGCGCCGGCCGCCAAATGCCTTGTGCAAGCCCTTGCTGACCGTATACACGCCGCCTTTCTGCGCGACGTCTTCGCCGAACATCAGCGCTTCCGGGTATTTGGCCAGCAAGTCGTGCAACGCCGCATTGATCTGCAGCGCGAGGTGCCGCGGCGGCAGTCGTTCGGGCAACCGGTCGGCACCGCCAAACGCCGCTTCGCGCCGCTCGCTCTGGACCTCGCGCGTCGCCTCGGCCGCCACGGCCTCGGGCGTATACGGCGCCAGTGGAGCCATTACGTCGCCCAGCGTCGTCAATCGGGGACGCCGGTCCGCCTCTTCGGCAGCCGCGAAGCATCGCTTGCGCGTGTCCTCGTACAGCGCCAGCAGGGACTGGGGCGTGAACACGCCGGCTTCCAATGCGATGGCGGCCGAACGCAGCAGCGGATCGGTTGCTTCCACTGCCACCAGCTCTTCCACGCTTCGCCACTCGATCTCGAAGTCGGTTCCCGCATGACCCATGACCCGGGTGGTGCGCAGGTGCAGAAAGGTAGGCCGGCGCGTGCGTCGACAGTGCTCGGCCGCGCGCCGCACCTCCGCGTAGCCCGCGGCCAGATCAAGCCCGTCGGCGAAAAGGTAGTCAAGGTCGCGGCGATGACCAAAGCTGCTGCTGATCCAATCCGCGGGCGTCTTGACGGAGATGCCGATGCCGTTGTCCTCGCACACGAACAGGACGGGCGCAGGCAACCCCTGGTAGGCGGTCCACGCTGCCGCATTGAACGCGGCCTGCGCGGTGGCGTGATTGGCTGAGGCATCGCCGAAGGAGCAGATGACGATGCTGTCCTCTGGAACCGGCAGTGCGTGGCCAATGCGCCGAGCCTGCTCAATCGCGATCGCGGTCCCCAATGCCTTGGGCAGGTGCGAGGCAATGGTTGAGGTCTGCGGAAGTACCCAAAGCGGCTTGCTCCCCCACACCTTGTGCCGACCACCCGATGCCGGATCCTCCTTGCTGGCGGCAAAGCTCAAAGCCGAATCCATGATGGGGTCCATTCCGGGCAGCTTGCGGAAGCGCTCGGCCATGAATGCTCCGGAGCGGTAGTGCAGGAACGCCGGGTCCGTGTGGCGCGTCAATCGCGCCAGCATCGCGTTGCCTTCATGACCGGAACTCCCGATCGTGTAGAACACCTTGTTTTGGACCCGCAACACGCGAGCCATCAGGTCAAGGTGCCGGGAGATCATCTGCGATTCGAACATCTCGCGGAAGCCGCGAACGTCCAGCGCACTACCCGGCAACACCGGTTCATCGTCACGCGGTGCGGCTTGCGCCTGGCCTCGCCAGCCCTGCACGGCCTCGATGAAGTTCCGGTCGACGATTTCGGCGCGATTGAACCCCTTGTGACGGGCGGCGATGGATTGCACGGTTGTGCTCATGGTCTATGGAATCCGGACAGTCGTGATGGGACAGGGGAGGCCCGCTCCATGCTCCGCATCCCTGCGAGGCCTGGCGACAGGCGAACCCGTGCAGGGCGACCCCGCGCCCGAAAGAGCGGCCGGCTCGACAGGGCCCGATGCGACCAGGACGCCGGATGCCCATGCAGCGATCCATGTCCGATCAGGCACGGCCTCCCCGCTCCCCGCCGACCCTGGCTCCGGCGCCGCGAGGGTCCTTGCCAACCTGGCTGCCTCTGGATAGGTGGATGCTGACGCATGGCACGTCCGGGGAAGTGGGATCCTAGCGGGCAATCAGGGACGCGAATGGACCCTTGCGAGGCGACAGCGCGTCGACCACGGCATCGACACCCGCGGCGATCAGCGCATAGACCTCGGCAAATGCGTTGTCAGGCCCGTACCATGGATCCGGCACATCCCGACCGGCCTGTCCGGGCACGGCATCCAGCAGCAATCGAACCTTGTCCCCATGCGTCCCCGGCGCCAGGGCCCGCAAGCTCGCGCAATGGCTGCGCGTCATGCCGATCACCAGGTCAAACCGCCCAAAATCGGCAAGCGTCACCTGTCGGGCCCGATGCATTGGCATGGTGACACCGTGGCGCGAAAGTTCGGCAACGGCGCGCCCGTCCGGCGGACGCCCGATCTCCTCGCTGCTGACCGCGGCACTATCCGCTTCCAGAGCCAATCCGTCCTCTCCAGCACGATGCAGGACATAGGCCTGTGCCATGGGCGACCGGCAGATGTTGCCTGTACAGACAAACAACAGCGCCTGGCGCTCCACGGCGTCCCCTCAATGCCCAAGCGGCTGGTAAGTGCACGACGACGCGACATCGTGAACCTGGACGATGTCATGGCTGACGCAGCTCCATTCCACGCGGCCTTGCGCGCGGATCGGCGTGAGCCACACGCCGGTCAGCTCCGGGCTGACCGCACTCGTGAAATGGACCTCGAGTACCCCACCCGGGTGCACGGTAATGCTGCTGATCTCGTTGGTGGTGAGGTAATCGGGCTCGCCGACGTGGGCAGCGCGGTTGCTGGCCGGCGGCTTGCCGGTTTTCAGCATCACGTTCTCGACCGCCATCTTGGTCGCAGCCAGGAGCAGCGAGCTGAGCGCGATATGCAGGGCCTGCGGATTGATGTCCTGCCGCCCCGCCGCTGGCGCGCCGGGAGATGCCTGCTGGGACGCCAGCGCGGGCACGCCTGCGCTGGCGAGCGCAAGGGCCATCAGGAAGAACAAGCGTTTCATCACGATGCCTCGACTAGGGAGGGTGGGCTGGAATGCCGACACCGGAGGAGTCCCGGCGCCGGCACCTTCGTTCGCGACTCTCAGAAAGCGTTGATGCCGACAATCTCGCGGCCCACGACGAGCTGGTGCACCGTCTCCGTCCCCTCGTAGGTGACCACGGACTCCAGGTTGAGCGCATGGCGAATCGGGGCATGCTCGGTGGTGATTCCGGCGGCCCCGAGCAACTCCCGCGCTTCCCGCGCGATGTCCAATGCCATGCGGACGTTGTTCCACTTGCCGAGGCTGACCTGGGTGGGATGCAGGGTCCCCGCATCCTTGTGGCGCCCCAGGTGCAGCGACAGCAACTGCGCAGCCGTGATGCGCCGCGCCATGTCGGCCAACTTGATCTGGACTGCCTGGTTGGCCGCGACCGGCCGCCCGAAAAGCACGCGGTCCTTCGTGTAGTTCACGACTTCGCGGAAGCACGCGATCGCCGCACCAATCGGCCCCCAGGTAATGCCATAGCGCGCCTGGTTGAGGCAGCCTAGCGGCCCCTTGAGTCCTTTCACGCCGGGCAGGCGGTTGGCGTCGGGGATCCGCACGCCATCGAAGAACAGCGCGCTCGTCACCGAGGCGCGCAGTGACATCTTGCGGTGGATGTCCCGCGTCTCGAATCCCTTCGTTCCGCGCTCGACGAGAAATCCCTGGATGCCGTCATCGGTCATGGCCCAGACGATCGCCACATGCGCGAGACCGCCGTTGGTGATCCACATCTTCGCGCCATCAATGATCCAATCGCCGCCATCGCGGCGCGCGCGGGTCTTCATGTTGGCCGGATCCGATCCACCATGCGGCTCCGTCAGCCCAAAGCAGCCGATCGCCTCCCCGCGCGCCATGGCCGGTAGCCAGCGGAGGCGTTGCTCCTCGGAGCCATACGCGAAAATCGGGTACATGCACAGGGAGGTCTGCACGGACACGAAACTCCGCATGCCCGAATCGCCGCGCTCGAGCTCCTGGCAGATCAGCCCATAGCTGACTCCATTCATGCCCGCACAGCCGTACTGCTCGGGGAAATAGCTGCCCAGCAGCCCCAGTTCCGCCATCTCCGGAATCAGCTCGCCGGGAAATTCGCCCCGGTCGAAGTACTCGCCAATGATCGGAAGGACCCGCTCGTCCGTAAAACGCGCCACGGTGTCCTGCACCATGCGTTCGTCCTCGGCAAGCTGGCTGCGAATGTCGAATAGGTCACACGGATCAAGGCGTGCCGCCATGGAATCAGCCCGATGGGAGGGGATCAGTCCGCCATCTTAGCGTGTCAGGGCATGGCTGCGGCAGGCCGGACGCGCTCAGGGTCGAGGTACATGCCCGGTCGCGACGTGCTGGCGCGCCGAGTCGACGTTGGCCTCGGAGTCGTCGAAGAAGATGTCCGCGCCAAAGGCCCTGAGAAAGGGCCCCTTGTCCCGGCCGCCGAGAAACAGGGCTTCGTCGATACGAACACCCCAGTGCCGCAGCGTCAAAATCACGCGCTTGTGCGCTGGGGCCGATCGCGCCGTGACCAGGGCGATGCGCAGGGGGGAATCCTCGGCCGGAAATGCCGCCTGCAAGCGCTGCAGCGCGGCCAGGAACCCCCGGAACGGCCCCCCCTCGAGCGGCTCCATGCGACGCTCGTGCTCATGTCGGTGAAATGCGGCAAGACCCTGTTCACTGGAAATGCGCTCACCCTCCTCGCCGAAGAGCACCGCGTCTCCATCGAACGCGATGCGCAGCTGCAATGACTGTTCGGCCGGCGTTGCAGAAGGCAGGATCGTCGCGGCCGCAACGCCTGCCTTGAGTGCGCGGGCGACATCCTCCGCATGAGCGGACAGAAAGAGGTCCGCGCCGAACGGGTGCACGTAAGTCGCGGTGGGCGCGCCGCTCGTGAATGCAGCGCGTACAATCTCCATGTCGTAGTGCTGGATCGAGTTGAAGATCCGCAAGCCGGTGTCGCCCGAATTTCGCGACAACAGGATGACTTCCACCCGGGGAGCGCCTGGCGCAAGCCGGTTCAGCCGCAAGAGCTTCTGGACCAGCGGAAACGCGACGCCCGGCTCCAGGACTTCTTCCTCATGCTCGATTTGAAAGCGCCGGTAGGCCTCCAGGCCTTTTCGCTCGAACAGCGCGTGGCTCTCGCCGAGGTCAAATAGCGCACGCGACGAAATGGCCACCACGAGGCGATCGTCGGCCGCGGCATGGGGATCGTGGACGTTGGCCATGGCGCATTCTCCCACCGCGCGGTCCCACAGTGCAGCCGGCTCGCCGACCTTGCCGGATCCCGACGCGTGGTCGATTGCCACCGGCCTTCGGCTACAGGGCAAATTGCTCGTCGAGGATGCGCTCGGCCAGTTGATGCTCGGCGTCGAATAGCAGCTTCACGGCCCGCTCGGGTTGACTGCTGATGTCGATGACGGAGATCCGCCTCACCTCGTGGAAATCCGCCGTCGCGCTGACCGGACGCAGAACGGGCTCGATAACTTCGATCCTCACGATGGTTTCCGCGGGAAGCAGCGCTCCGCGCCAGCGGCGGGGACGAAACGGACTGATGGGCGTCAGCGCGAGGACGTTCGCGTCCAGCGGCACGATCGGGCCGTGTGCCGAGAAATTATAGGCCGTCGATCCAGCGGGCGTGGCGACCAGGACGCCGTCGCAGATCAGCTCCTCGAGTTTCACGCGTCCGTTGAGCGCGATCCTGAGGTGCGCAGCCTGGTTGGTCTGACGCAGGAGTGAAACTTCGTTGAAGGCCAAAGCCTCCTCGATCGCTCCTGCACCCGTCTGCGCGCGCATCAGCAGAGGCGCCAGCGTGCTGGCATGCGCGCGCGACAGGCGCCCGGGAAGGTCGTCGAGGCGGTACTGGTTCATCAGGAACCCGACCTTGCCGAGCTTCATGCCAAACACGGGAACCCGCAGATCCAGCATGGCATGCAGGGTGCGCAGCATGAACCCGTCGCCACCCAACGCCACGATCACCTCGGCGTGCTCGGTCGGGACCTCGCCGTACCGAGCCACCAGCGCCAACCGCGCCTGCTGGGCCTCAGGCGTCGGATTGGCGAGGAAGCTGATGCGAGTGGTCACGCGCGCCGGGCCATGACCGCGGGCATCCCATGCACGTCGCTCATGCGGCGCCTGCCTGGGCCAACTGCGCCAGCCGCCGAACGGCCACCGAGGCGATCGGATAGTCCAGCGGGAGCGCACGGATTTCGCCCAGCATGCCAAGGGTGTAGCGCAGTCCCGAGTCCTCGCGCGCCAGCCACTGCTCGACGCCCAGCCCGCTGGCCAGGACCTGCACGGCAAGTTGCCGATGCTGGTGGGCCAGCTCGTCGCGAAGCGCGCCCCTCGCCTGCGCGTGCCACCGGCTCTCCACCGGCAACTCCTCGATTCGGCCCCGCATCCAATCGAGCTCGAGGGCAGCACCCAACTCGAAGAACGTGTGCGCCACACGGGCAATGGTCTGCTTGCTGTCGTGCGCGACCTCGACAACGTCCAGCGCGAGGACCAACGCGGGAAGCGCGGCCAATTGGTGCGCCAGCGCCTCCGGAAGTCCCGCCTGCAGCCACCGCTCCACGAGCTCCGCGTGTGCCTTGCGACCTGCTTCGGGCAGGCTGTGCGGGATGGCCGCACGCACCTCGGCGAATCCGTCGCTGTAGCGATCAACCTGGGCAGCGATATCGAGATTGCCCCCGGGCCGGTTCAGCAGCCACCGGGTCAGGCTGCGCACGAGTTCCCAAACGGCCAGCACCGCGTCGATCTGCACCGCGTCCGTGACAGTACCGTCAAGCGCCTCGATTTCGGCCCACAGCTCGCGCGCCAGGATCACCTCTCGCGCGATCGTGAAGGCCTTGGCGATGGACGCCGCGCCCTGCCCGGTGTCCTCCTGCATGCGCAGCATGAAGCTCGCACCCATGCGGTTGACCAGCGTGTTCGTGACGGCCGTGGCGATGATCTCCCGCTTCAGGCGATGCCGCTGCATGTGCGCCCCGTAGTCTGCGTGCAGGGGTTCGGGGAAGTAGCGCACGAGCTCGCGCGAGAGATACGCGTCCTCAGGCACGTCGGAATCGAGCAGCTGCTGGTAGATCTTGATCTTGTCGTAGGACAGGAGGATGGCCAGTTCCGGCCGCGTCAGGCCCAACCCCCGGGCCTTCCGCTCGACCAGCTCCGCATTGCTGGGCAAATACTCGATGGCGCGATCCAGAAGGCCTTCGGCTTCCAGGGTCCGTATGAGGTGCCCGAAGGATCCCAGCCGCTTGACCGCCATGTGCTCCATGAGGCTGATCGCCTGGTTCTGCCGGTAGTTGTCCCAGAGGACAAGCCGTCCAATCTCGTCGGTCATGCTGGCCAGGAGCCGGTTGCGCTCCTCCATGCCGAGCTCGCCCCTGCGAACGGCATCGCCCAGCAGGATCTTGATATTGACCTCGTGGTCCGACGTATCGACGCCCGCGGAGTTGTCGATGAAATCGGTATTGAGCTGCACGCCGTGGAAGGAAGCCTCGATCCGTCCACGCTGGGTCAGGCCGAGATTGCCTCCTTCGCCGATGACCTTGCACCGCAGTTCGTTGCCATTGATGCGGATGCCGTTGTTCGCCCGGTCACCCACGTCGGCGTGCGTTTCGCTCGTGGCCTTGACATAGGTGCCGATGCCACCGTTCCAGAACAGGTCCACGGGTGCCTTGAGGATGGCACGCATCAGTTCAACCGGTGAAAGTTGCTCAACCGCCTCCTCGATACCGAGCGCAGCCTTCACCTCCGGCGAGACGGGAATCGATTTCGCGCTTCGCGGCCAGACGCCGCCACCCGGTGAAATGACACTTCGGTCGTAGTCCTGCCAACTCGATCGCGGCAGCTTGAACATGCGTTCGCGCTCCGCGAATGAACGGGAGGCATCCGGATTCGGATCCAGGAAGATATCGCGGTGGTCGAAGGCCGCGACGAGGCGGATATGGTGCGAGAGCAGCATGCCGTTGCCGAACACGTCACCCGACATGTCGCCGATGCCCGCGCAGGTGAAGTCCTCGCGCTGGCAATCGCGCCCAAGGGCTCGGAAGTGGCGTTTGACCGACTCCCAGCCGCCGCGAGCCGTGATCGCCATGCCCTTGTGGTCGTATCCGTTCGAACCACCCGAGGCAAACGCGTCTCCAAGCCAGAAGTCATGCTCGAGTGCAATGCCGTTGGCGATGTCCGAAAACGTTGCCGTTCCCTTGTCCGCGGCGACGACCAGATAGGGGTCGTCGCCATCGTGGCGAACGACATCTCGGGGCGCCACGATCTGTCCCTCGACAATGTTGTCGGTGATGTCCAGCATGGCATTGATGAAAAGCCGGTAGCAGGCGATGCCCTCCGCCAGCACCGCTTCGCGGTCGCCGCTTGCAGGCGGCCGCTTGACGTAGAAGCCGCCCTTGGATCCCACCGGAACGATCACGGTGTTCTTGACCATCTGCGCCTTGACCAGTCCGAGCACTTCCGTGCGGAAGTCCTCGCGGCGATCGGACCATCGCAATCCACCGCGCGCGACCGGGCCGAAACGAAGATGGATGCCTTCGACACGCGGGCTATAGACGAAGATTTCGCGGAACGGCTTGGGCTTCGGCAAGTCGGGGACACGCGAGGAGTCGAGCTTGAAGCTGATGTATTCGCGGGCCTGTCCACCCGGCCGCTGGAAGTAGCTGGTCCGCAGCGTCGCCCGGACCACGCCCATGAACAGGCGCAGGATGCGGTCGTCATCAAGGCTCTGCACGTCGTCCAGCACCAGCCGCATCGCGCCTTCGATCCGCGCGACCTGCTCCGCGCGGGGCAACGCGAAAGCCTGCACCAACTCGTCGATGAACCCGGGTTGCCGCTGCAACAGCCGAGTATCGACCAGTCCCTCGAGTTCGCCACGCAGGCGCGGCCCGGCTTCGGATGACGGCTGTTCCCGCGTGGGATCAAACCGAGCCAGGAACAGCTCGATCAGAAGCCCGGCAACCAGTGGATAGCGCCCCAGCACCTCCTCCATGTAGGGCTGCGAGTAAGGCAGTCCTACCTGCAGCAGGTACTTGCAGTAGCCCCGCAGCACCGCCACCTGCCGCCATTCCAAACCGGCGCCCAGTACCAGGCGATTGAAGCCGTCGTTCTCCGCCTGTCCGCGCCAGACGGCACCGAATGCATCCGTGAATGCCGCCGCAACGCTCTGCACCGGAAACACGAGTCCCGCGGGCTCGGCGAGATCGAAATCGTGGATTGTCACTGCGGCACCATGCATCTCCAACTCCAGCAGGTGCTCGGCGGCCACGCGAACGCCCAGGTTTTCCAGCATGGGCAACGCGTCCGAAAGCGGGATCGGCGCGCCATAGTGAATGATCTTGAATCGCAGGGCGCCCGTCGCAGGCAACCGATACAACGTGATCGCCGCATCGTCGGGCCCCGCCAGCTTGGCCAGGTGGTCGACATCGTCGGCAGCAACATCGGCACCCGCCTCCTCGATGTAGTCGGCGGGCAATAGGCGGCCGAGACGATTGGCCAGACGAAGCCCCTTCTCCTCCCCATGACGACGGACCAACACTTCGCGAAGATCGTCCTGCCAGTTGCGGGACAATGCGGCAACGGACTGTTCCAACGCGTCTCCGTCGATGGACGGCTGCGTGCCGGCGCGCGGGCGCACGACGGCGTAGAGCCGCGCCAGAGGCGATTCATCCACCAGCACCTGGGAATCGACGCGGTCTGCCTGAAGCGTCTCGCGAAGCATGCGCTCGAGGCGCTCGCGAACGCCCGCGCTGAAACGTTCCCGCGGCAGGTAGATCAGGACCGAATAGAACCTGCTGTAGCGATCGCTGCGCACGAAAATGCGCGGGCGGGCCTGCTCCGCCAGACCCAGCACGCCGCTTGCGATGGCCTCGAGTTCCTCCGTGCTGGCTTGGAAAAGTTCATCGCGCGGCAGCGTTTCCAGGATGTGCCGCAACGCCTTGCCCAAGTGCGAATCCCGCCGCAACCCGGATCGCTCCATGATCGCCTGCACGCGCTGCCTCAACAGCGGTATGTCCTGCGGACGGGCGGTATACGCCGACGATGTGAACAGTCCGAGAAACCGCCGCTCCAGCACCGGCTTGCCGGCAGCATCAAACTCCAGCACGCCGATGTAATCCATGAATCCGGCGCGGTGGACTGTTGCCCGCGCATTCGTCTTGGTGAGGATGACCGCATCCATCGCACCCGACTGAGGCAAGCTGCTCGCCGTCAGGCTTTTCAGCGAGCGCGGCGCATGCGATCGCTCACGCTCGCGCAGGATCCCGAGGCCGGTTCGTGGCAGCGAGCGCAGGACTTCGTCATCGCCTTCCCGAGCCACTTCGTACTCGCGGTAGCCGAGAAAAGTGAAGTGGTCCGCCGCTACCCAGCGCAGGAACGCCTGCGTCTCGACCGCAGCGTCGGCGTCTGCGCAAGGCTGCTCCGGAAGCCGTGCCGCAATCTCCAGCATGCGCTCGCGCATGGCGCTCCAGTCCCCGACCGCGGCGCGAACGTCCGCCAGGGCGGCCTCAATGGCAGAGCTCAACCGAACCAGCTCGCTCTCGTCGGCGAGACGATCCACCTCCAGGTACATCAGCGATTCGGCGGAACCGTCCGGATCCAGTGCGAGCAGGTTGCCGTCGCCATCTCGACGAATCCCCAGCACGGGGTGCAGCAGCGTATGGATCTCCAGACCCTCGGCGCGCACCGCCATCGTGACGGAATCGACGAGGAACGGCATATCGTCAATCACGATGCTGACCGCCGTGTACAGCCCCCCCGCCTCGGCGGCGTCACCATCCGGCATGTGGACCATCACACGGGCCTGATGGGGCTTGCGAAGACGGACGAAATCGAACAGGTGCGACGCAACCGCCAGCCATTCACCCGCCGGGCGAAGCGTGAGCTCGCGATCGGGAATGCGCGCAAGCAATGCCCGCGCGAACGATGATCCGTCTTCCTTGAAACGGGCGGCGAGCAGGCCGGCGATTTCGTCAACGAGGGCCGTGCGCGACCCGGGTCGCCCACCGTGCGTTTGTGCATTCATGAAGGAGTTCCGTCGTCTGGTTGGTGCGCCATGCCAAGGGGCACATAAACGCCAATTCTACCCTGCCCACCTCGACCGCAAACGCTGCGCTGCGCCAGCTACAGCGCGCCGTCCGCCGCCCCCGGGGGCAGCAGCCGCTTGAGGTCATACACCACGGCTCCGGCACGGCCGAAAGCTCGCACTCCGGCTTCGCCGAGGTTGCGGAAACACTGGTGCGCCACGGCCAGAACAATCGCGTCGTAATGGTCGCGCCGCGGTTCATCGGCCAATTCGAAACCGTATTCCTCGCGTGCCAATGCGGCGTCCGCCCACGGATCATGCACGTCGACCTGGGCACCGGCATCCCGAAGTTCACGGACGAGATCGACCACACGCGTGTTGCGCAGATCCGGACAGTCTTCCTTGAAGGTCAATCCGAGCACCAGGACGCGCGCGCCCACCGCGCCGATGCGGTGGTGCGCCATCAGGCGCAGCACCTGGTTGGCAACGTAAATTCCCATCTTGTCGTTGATGCGCCGCGCGGCGAGCATCAGTTCGGGGTGGTAGCCGAGCGCCGTCGCCTTGTGCGTGAGGTAGTAAGGGTCCACGCCGATGCAATGGCCACCCACGAGGCCCGGCCGAAAAGGCAGGAAGTTCCATTTGCTCCCGGCCGCCGCCAGAACCTCGGCGGTATCGACGCCCATCTTGTTGAAGATCATGGCCAACTCGTTGACCAAGGCAATGTTGACGTCGCGCTGGGTGTTCTCGATCACCTTCGCGGCTTCGGCGACGCGAATGGAACTGGCGCGGTGCGTACCGGCATGGATGATCCGACGATAGAGCGCGTCGACGAAATCGGCCGCCTCCGGGGTCGATCCGGAAGTCACCTTGACGATGGTCTCCAGGCGATGTTCGCGGTCGCCTGGATTGATGCGCTCGGGACTGTATCCACAGTAAAAATCCTCGTTGAAGCGCAATCCCGACACACGTTCCAGGACCGGCACGCAAATTTCCTCCGTCGTGCCCGGATAGACCGTGGACTCGTACACGGCGACGCCGCCCCGACGCATGGCTCTGCCGACCGTCTCGCTGGCGGCAATCAGTGCGCGCAGATCGGGGCGCTGCGCTTCATCGACGGGCGTCGGCACGGTGACGATGAAGACATCACGGTCCGTGAGGTCGGCAGGGTCGCGGCTATACCGGAGCCTCGGGGAACGCTGCAGTTCCCCCGCGGTGCACTCGCGGGTGCGATCCCGGCCTGCGGCGAGTTCGGACACGCGCCCTGCGTCGATGTCGAAACCCACCGTGTCGTGCTCGCGGCCGAAGGCAAGCGCAAGCGGCAGACCCACGTAGCCAAGTCCAATCAGGGCAATGCGGGGTTGTGGCGGAAACATGCGGCTCTGTCCGAGTATCGCGCCGCTAGCAGGCCGGCGCGCGCGAATGCTACCAGCACTCGTCGACGGACCGTGTTCCGTTCGCGGACGCAATCGCTATACTCCGGCCCACCCGCAGCCGGCCTTGCCGGCCGCGACCCGCCACCGCCGAGGACCCTCCATGTCGCGATTGCTCCTGCTTGCCGCTGCGCTGGTCGGCATCGCATCCGTAGCCCAGGCAGCGCCTGCTCCGGCGCCAGCCACGATGCATCCGGGCAACGCCGCTGCCGGCCGAATCCTGGTTTTCACCTGCCACGGCTGCCACGGCATTCCGGGCTATCGTTACGCGTATCCCAACTTCCCGATCCCGAAGATCGCGGGCCAGCACTATAACTACCTGGTCGCCGCACTCAACGAGTACCGCAAGCAGGATCGCGCCAACCCCACGATGCAGGCACAGGCGCAGGGACTCTCCGAGCAGGACATCCGCGACATCGCCGCGTATCTGTCCTCCATCCGCAAGTGAGCACAGGGCCGACTCCGATGACACGCACGCTCCGTTTGACTCCCGCAATCGTCGCAGCCGTGCTGGCCTTGGCGCTGCCGGCCGCCCACGCTGCTGGCAATGCCGCCGCCGGCAAGAAAAAAGCCGTGGTGTGCTTTGCCTGCCATGGCGAAAACGGCAATTCGCTGGACGGCCAGTATCCGCGGCTGGGTGGCCAATTCGCCGGCTACATCGTGCAGGCGCTTGAAGAGTACAAGGATGGCCAGCGCAACAACCCGATCATGGTCGGATTCGCGCGCACCCTCACGGCTCAGGATCGCGAGGACATCGCCGCCTACTTCTCCGCGCAGAAGCCGGTGATCTGGACGTTGAAGGGCGAGGTGTCCGGCTCGGGCCGGCGTCAGGGAACCAGCCTGTAGCGGGCCGTTCGGCGCCGGGACTCGGCGCCGAACCGATCGATTCACCGCGCGGCCGAGGCGCCTTGCTGGGCGGCGGCGTAGTAGGGATTCTCGCCGCGTGCATGGTCCGTCGCATCGCGCACTGCAGTCACCTCCGGCACCAGTTCGCGCAGCGTGCCTTCGATGCCCTGACGAAGGGTTACATCGACCTGACCGCAACCCTGGCAGCCTCCCCCAAACGCCAGCACCACGCTGCCGTCGCTCCCGACCTCCATCAGGCTGACCCGACCCCGGTGCTGCGCCAGTTGCGGATTGATTCGCTCGTCAATCACCTGCTGCACGCGCGCGGCCAGCGAGGCCCTTTGCGGATCGACGTTGCCGCGCAGGCGCGGCGCCCGGATGCTCAGCGTGGTTCCCGTCGCCGTCGGCAGCAAATCGACGGTCGCGTCCTGCAGCCATGGCACGCTGCGCGAATCGACGTAGACGCTGAAGCCTTCGCATTCGAGTGTCCACTCATCGCCCATCAATTCTCGCGGCTCGCAGAAGCTGAGCTCGCAGTCGCCCCGGATCGTCCCGCCGTCCCGCGCCCGCAAACGAATGCCCCAACCTGCACCACCCTGTTCGGCCAGCAGCTTGCGAAAGTGGCTCTGCGCCCGTTCTGAAATATCGATCATGGGTGGCACCTCGGCGGATAGTGTAACGGCCTATACTCTCGACCCCAAAACTACAGGAGTCCGCCCATGACGGCTGCTGAACTGGCTGCGCTTCCCTGCTCGCCTCGCCGTGGGGATGAGCATCGCCTGGATGCAAGGCGCGCCAGCGAGCTGCTCGTGGCCCTGCCTGGCTGGCAACTGGACGAAACGGCCACCGCCATCGCCAAGGAATTCCGATTCCCGGACTTCCACCAGACCCTCGGCTTCATCGGCGCCGTCGGTTTCCTTGCCAATCAGGCCGACCACCACCCCGACATCGAAGCGGGATACGGGCACTGCCGGTTGCGCTGGAATACCCACGACTGCGGGGGGCTGTCCCTCAACGACTTCATCTGCGCCGCGCGGGTCGAACGCCTGTTCGGCACCTGATGCAGGTACCACTGCGGCGTTTGGCTACGGCGTCGGCGACGCTGCTCCTGGCCGCCCTGCTCGCGCTGCTGGGCAACGACCTGACGCAGCACGGCATCGCCCGGCAGGGACTTGCCGAATGGAGCGCGTGGCGTGCGGGCCAGTCACCCTGGTCGTGGAACCTTCGACAGCCGCGGGATCTTGTTGCCGGCCGCGCGTTCGGCGCGGGCCGGCTGGTCGCAGCGCGCGACGGGTTGGCCATTGTCTTCACGGGCGGCGCCGTGCAGTTGGGACTGCGCGTGGCACGTCCGATTCCACTCCAGGATGCGCCGATGCTGCGCCTGGATTTCGCCCATTCGCTCGCCTTGCCGGCGGAGATCATCGTACGCAGCCGGCTTTCGGCGGAGGCTTGCGAAGCCGCTGCCGGCCCGTTACCGGGGAGCGCGGGAATTCAACGGGTGAATCTGGCCCTGCTGCACTGGCGCTGTCATGGCGCGCCATCCTCCATGCCGCGGCGGGCGGCGATGCTTCGCCTGCGCATCGTCGGCCCGCGCGGGGCGCGCCTCGTCGTTCGCGGCGTCGCGCTGCAGCCGGCAGTTCATCTCGCACCCGGAGCGCCGATGGGCCTTGGCCACTGGCGAACGGCACGAACGGCACCCCAGGTCCCCGTCGTGGAACTGCCGGCGGGATGGTCCTCGCGCCTGCTCGACGAGCGTGACGCGGTGTGGCGAGTCGATCCTGCCGCTGTCGTTTTGCCGGGCAAGACACGACCCCATGCCGTTGCGAAGCACCCGGCCTGGTGGCGCAATGCATTGACCATCGCGGGCTGCATCCTGCTCATGCTGATCGGGTGGCCACGCCGCGACCCGGGTCGCGGCGCATTGCTGTTCCAGGCCCTGGCGTGCCTTTTCCCGGTGATCCTGATTGCCCTTGGCGTCGGGAACAGTGGAAAGCCGGATCTCTGGTCAGGAATGTTGGTGGCCCTCGCCCTGGGTTATGCGCTCCTCGCAGGTTCGCGCGCGCCCCCCGGATTGGGTCCTTGGCGCTGGCTCGCACCGTGGCGCGAGTGGTGGCTGCCCATGCTGCCGGTCGCGTTGGCATTGGGCCTCTGGCTGCAGGACGGCGTGCGCAACCTCGACGCGGGCGAGCTATTGAGGTACCTGCCGTGGGCGTTGCTCCAGCAATACCTGTTACTCGTCTTCATGGCGCGCCGGTTCGACGCCGCCCTACCCGGGCGCGCACCTGCGGTCCTGGCCTGTGCCACGCTGTTCGGCCTGGCCCATTCGCCCAACACGGCGCTGATGCTGCTGGCTTTCGCCGGCGGCCTGTGGTGGACGTGGTGGTATTTGCGCCACCGCGCGCTACTCCCCGTGGTGATTGCCCATGCATTGGCCGGGGGGATCCTGCAGGCCATCACCAGCGATTCGGGCTGGTTGCGTTCGCTGGCGATCGGCGCGCGCTACCTCGGCAAGACGGGTTGAACCGGCAGCACCGATCGAAGGTCATCCGGCAGCGGCGAGGAGAAGCAGTAGCCCTGGCCCTCGAACTCGAACTCGAAGCGCGCAGCATGCAGGAATAACCGCCTGAGTCCTCGCGCGCGCCAGCGCTTGTTTTCCTCGCGGTTTCCATACTTCTCATCCCCCGCCAGCGGATGACCCGCGTGCGCGGCGTGCACGCGGATCTGGTGGGTGCGCCCGGTCGCCAGCGTCGCCTCGACGAGGCTCGCGTCGCCATAACGCTCGATCTCGCGAAAAAACGTCAAGGCCGGCTTCCCGTCGTCGGCCACGCGAACCAGCCGCTCGCCGCCAGCCAGATCGAACTTGCGCAGGGGGGCATTGACGTCGAAACGTGCACGCTTCGGCAGCCCGGTCATCAGACAGAGATACTGCTTCGTGACCTTGCCCTCGCGAATGGCCTGCTGCAGGCCGACCAGCGCGCGCCGCGAGCGCGCAAGAACCAGCACACCCGACGTGTCGCGGTCCAGACGGTGCACCAGTTCAAGGAACTCGTCCGGGAATGCGGCGCGCAGGAGCTCGATGGCACCGTGCGCGATGCCGCTGCCGCCGTGGCTGGCAATCCCTGACGGCTTGTCAATGACCAGGAAATGCTTGTCGCGGTGCACAATGGCAGTGCGGAGGCGTTCGACCTGGGAGCTATCCGGTTGCCCATCCCCGGCCGCCGTCGCCTGCCGAAGGGGGGGGAGGCGCAGATCGTCGCCCATGGCAAGCCGGGTATCCGGCTTGGCACGGCGGCCGTTGACCCGTACTTGCCCCGTGCGTAGAAGGCGGTAGACCAAGCTGCGCGGCACGCCTTTCAGCAGTGCCGCCAGGGCATTGTCGACGCGCTGGCCATCGCGTTCGGCGCCTACCTGTACGTGGCGTACCCCGCCGGCTTCTTCGGAAGTTCTCGTCACCATTGAAAAATCACCTTGCCGGCCCCTACACTGTGCTTGCTCTTTGCGGGCCCTGGCGGATCGCCGCAGGACCGCACCTGCCGGCAGCGCCGGCCGGATCAAGGCCGTGCATCGTGTACGAGACGGCCCTACTCCGTCCAGCTTGCCCACGCGGGTCGGCGTCCAGCCGGCACTAACGAAGGTGTCGGGCGGTGCCGATGGCGCAGACGTACCCCACCCACCGGCGCAGCCTGACCGCTGCGTCCTGTACCTGATGGTGCGAGCCCGGCCGGCCGCCTCTGGCGCCACCGTGGCGCGCCCCGCGGGCGACCTGAGGAATTACACAATGAAACGCATGTTGATCAACGCGACTCAGCGTGAAGAGTTGCGTGTGGCTATCGTCGATGGCCAGAACCTCTACGACCTCGACATCGAAATCCCCTCAAAAGAACAGCGCAAGGGCAACATCTACAAGGGGCGGATTACGCGCGTCGAAGCCTCGCTCGAGGCCTGTTTCGTTGAATATGGCGCCGAACGCCACGGTTTCCTGCCGTTGAAGGAAATCAACAAGATCTATTTCCAGCCCGGCGCGGACCCTCGCAAGGCGGGTATCCGTGAACTGGTCAAGGAAGGCCAGGACATCATCGTCCAGGTCGAAAAGGAAGAACGGGGCACCAAGGGCGCGGCGCTCACCAGCTTCATCAGCCTGGCAGGACGCTACATGGTCCTGATGCCGGAGAACCCCAGCGCGGGCGGCGTTTCCCGCCGCATCGAGGGCGAGGACCGCCAGGCACTCAAGGAAGCAATGGAAAAGCTGACCTTGCCTGAGGACATGGGATTGATCGTTCGGACTGCCGGTCTCGGGCGCGACGCCGAGGAACTGCAGTGGGACCTGGATTACCTGCTGCAACTCTGGAAGGCGATCGACGAAGCGGCCAAGAGCCGACCGGCGCCATTCCTGATTTACCAGGAATCCCGGCTGATCATTCGCGCATTGCGCGACTACCTGCGCAATGACATCGGCGAGATCCTCATCGACAGCGAGGAACTGTTCAACGACGCACGCGAATTCGTGCAGCAGGTCATGCCCAACAACCTGCGCAAGCTCAAGCTCTACCAGGAAACGACCCCCCTGTTTTCTCGTTTCCAGATCGAGAGCCAGATCGAGAACGCGTTCGACCGGAACGTGCGCCTGCCCTCGGGTGGCTCGATCGTGATCGACCAGACCGAAGCCCTGACCGCCATCGACATCAACTCGGCCCGCGCGACGAAGGGAACCGACATCGAGGACACCGCGTTCAACACCAACCTTGAAGCGGCAACCGAGATTGCCCGGCAGTTGCGCATCCGCGACATGGGTGGACTGATCGTGATCGATTTCATCGACATGGACAGCCCTCGCCACCAACGTGAGGTGGAGGACAGGCTCAAGGATGCCCTGCGGCATGACCGCGCCCGCGTGCAGATCGGCCGGATCTCGCGGTTTGGCCTGCTGGAGATGTCGCGGCAGCGCCTGCGCCCGAGCCTGGGCGAATCGACGCAGATCGTTTGCCCGCGCTGCGAGGGCCACGGCCGCATCCGCGGCGTGGAATCGCTGTCGCTATCGGCGCTCCGACTCGTTGAGGAGCACGCCATGAAGGAAAGCACGGGACAGGTCTTGGTCCAGGCACCGACCCCGGTGGCCAATTTCCTTCTCAACGAAAAGCGCGCGGCCGTGGTCGAGATTGAAATGCGCCACAAGACCCACGTGGTAATCGTGGCCGACGAGAATCTCGAGACGCCGCACCTCGAGATTACCCGCGTCCGCGAATCCGACATGGGCGACCACGTGAAGCCCAGCTACGAGCGGCTCACGGCGCGCGCCGAAGCGGTGCTTCCCAGGGTCGGCCAGGTCGACGTTCAGGGCGAGACGCCAGCTGTCTCCGGCGTGCGTCCCACCACGCCCGCGCCACAACGCGATGATCTATCCCGACCTGAATCGGAGCCCGCGGCGGGAAGCCAGCCGCACGCCACCACCCGCGCCACTCCGGCGGCAGAAGGCGGCGTGCTGAAGCGCCTGCTGGGCTGGTTCCGCGGCACGCCGGCTGCCGAGGCCGCGCCCGCCCCTGCCCCGCGAGCACCATCGCGCGGCCCCACGGATCGTG
>JAJYPJ010000072.1 GCA_021795435.1 Pseudomonadota bacterium | reverse complement strand
CTGGATCGTGCCGCGCTGGCGCAGCCCGGCCCGGCGCGCCGCGCCGCATTCGCCGAGCAGTGTGTCCTGCTGGCCGAGGCCTTGGACGCGAAGCCCCTTCCGCAGGGTCCCGTGGCCGGGTTTCGCCTGGCCGAAGCCGTGCATGACGCGCGCGCCCTGCGACGGGCGGCCGCCGCCGAAGAGCCGCTTTCCGAGTTGCAGTTCCGGCGCCGGGGTCTGACGCCGGGCGATGCATGGCGAAGCTGGAAGGCCATGCGGGCCGGTCCCGCCACGAGCCCTTGACGCGGCGGGAACCCGGCCCAAGGTAAGCTGTTCGGGTTATTTCCTTCATGCGAGGCAGCCGTCATGGCCTTCGATCCACCCGCTCCGCGCGTCATGCCGGATGTCGCCTGCGGACCCACGCCGACCGTCAGCGGGCGTCTTTCGCGCGTTGGCATGCAGCGCATCGAGGCGATGCTGCGCCTGCCGTTGGTGGCTGGCGGCCCCCGCGAATTGCCCGCACGCGTCGATGCCTTCGTCGACCTCGATGCAGCGGGGGCCCGCGGTATCCATATGTCGCGGCTTTACCGGCAACTCGACGCGGCCTTGGCTGCGGAGCCGTTCACGCCGGGCCTGGTGGCCGGGCTGCTCGAAGGATTCCTCCGCTCCCATGAA
Source organism: Pseudomonadota bacterium (assembly GCA_021795435.1). GTDB lineage: Bacteria > Pseudomonadota > Gammaproteobacteria > Xanthomonadales > Rhodanobacteraceae > Metallibacterium. The sequence goes on along the minus strand of JAJYPJ010000072.1, from coordinate 6,779 downwards.
GGCCTGTCGACGCGGGCCATGCTGCAAGTCAACCTGGATCTGCCCTTGCGGCGTCCGGCGCTCGTCAGCGGACACAGCGGCGTGCGCCATTATCCGCTGGCCATGGCCGGCACTACCGATCGCGACGGGGCAATGCGGCTCGAGATTGGCCTGGGCGTGACTTATTCCTCCACATGCCCGTGTTCCGCGGCTTTGTCGCGGCAACTGATCCAGGAGCGCTTCGGGCGTGACTTTCCCGCGGACGTGCCGATTGATCACGCGTCGCTGCGTGCCTGGCTGGGCAGCGAGCAGGGCATCATGGCGACGCCGCATAGCCAGCGGAGCCGGGCTGATCTCCGCGTGCGCTTGGATCCGGCCACGGCGACCTGGCCCATCGAGAGCCTCATCGATCACGCCGAGGCCGTCTTGGGCACGCCCGTGCAGACGGCAGTCAAGCGCGAGGATGAGCAAGCTTTCGCCCGCCTCAATGCGGCCAACCTGATGTTCTGCGAGGACGCCGCGCGCCGGTTGCAGGGGATGCTTCTGGCGGAGGAGGCGGTGCAGGACTTCTGGCTGCGCGTGGCCCACTTTGAGAGCCTCCATCCGCACGATGCCGTGGCGGTTGCCTGCAAGGGCATCGCGGGCGGCTATGACGCGGACGACCATGCGCTGACCTGAGGATCCCTTGCTCGGCCCGACCGGCCGCGCAGGCTGGGAGACGCCGGTGGACCGGCCAGACGCAACTTCCTGGGCCTGTGGCCGTTGCGCAACTGGAAGGGTGGGTAGTCGGGGCGGTAATGGAAATGCGGGCAATGATCAGGCTGGCCCGCATGCGATGCGCCGAACCACCGCGAGAATTCGTCCCCAAGGTTTGCTGCCGCCAAAGCCAGGGTGACGTGGTTGTAGCCCGGCACCGTGATCAGCTGCCCATACTTCATGCCCTGCACCATCGCGGCCAGGCCTCGGCGACTGATCAGCCCGTCTCGGCTACCCCGAACGATCAGCAGGCATGATCGCGCTCGCAGCATCGCCGGCCGCGGCGACAGCGTCCGGAGGTCCAGGCCCAGCGCGTGATCGGCGAGGTTGATCCCCGTGTTGATGTCGCTGCGCGTGAACAGCGGTCCGAGCCAGCGCGGCACGAACAACCCGGAATCCGGCAATCGCCGGATGGTCGATGCAGCATTGGCAAACGGCTCGAGTGCGACTACGCCATCGGGCCGTTCAGTCAACCGTGCCGCCGTGAACAGCGCAACATCCGCTCCGTAGGAAATGCCGAAAAGGTACAACGGGGCGCGGATGACCCCCGCCAGTTCAAGATTCGGGACAAGCTCGGCCATATCCCGTGCTTCGGCAGGGCCAAATCCGGGTGGTGCATCGGAGGATCCGCCCTGGTCGGGCAGGTCGACCAGGACAACGCGGTAGCCTTTCTGCTCGAAGACCATGCCCCACGGCGCCATCTCGAGCGCGTCCATGCTCCATCCCGGCAACAGAAGGATGGTGCCCTTCTGCCGGACCGGTCGGTCGGCAAGGTACGACCATGACGGAACCGTCATCGACCAGCGCACCTCGTTGGCGTTGTAGGTTTCGGTTTGCCGGACGTCGTTGGCGAGCGGCATCCCGAACCAGTAGACCAGGTCAACGCCGTCACGCAGTCGCAGTCGGGACCGCTCCAGATGGACCATCCAGGCCATCGTCGCCATCCCGGGAACGTTGGGCGCGCGCGCCGGGTGCTCGATCTGCCGTGCGACCAGGCGCGGCACGATCGTCGTGCAGCCACCGAGGAACGCGACGGCGAGTAGCGCCCAAGTCCGCATGGTCAGGGTCGAACAATGGCCACACAACCTTCGAATGGGTTCACCTCGTGGCCGGAACCCGCATTGGTGCGGCGAAGCGGCTTGGGCTGGCGACCGTCGGTCCAGTTGCGGATCGGTCCGAACCTCTCGTGCCGGGCATAGGTGCACGCCACCCTCCCTGCGTGGTAGCCGCTCCATCGTACCAGTCCCATCGCCGCTGCCGAACCGAACCGTGCCATAGGCTTGTCCGCCCTGTTCGGCTGCATGCCGACGGCCCCGCGCCGGACGGCTGCCCCCTCCTGTCACGCCGAGGATCTCGTGGGCCTGGGGCGCGATGAGTGCGGCTCCCCCCGATCTCTCCCGTTGCTCCGTGACTGTTCGCCGATCCTGGCGATGTCCTGCGGCGCGATCAGGGGCACGTCGGCCATGTCCGCCGCCACCGGCAGGCGAGCAATTCAAGCCGATACCCCGATGCTGCCGGCAAGCGAGTCCGTCCGTCATGCCCCGCCCGTCGCGACGCGCAGCGATCAGATCGGCCATGCCAGCCTGCCGAAGGCCTCGGGCTGGACCGGATCCGCCGGCATGGACTTGCAGCGTCACTGCCGCAGGGTATTGATGCGGACCGTCGCTATTCGCTAAGTGCGATCCGCACCCGCACCACGCCAGGGTCGCCGTCCACGGGCTGCTGCTCACCGCCCATGCTGCGCGCGAGCCGCAGCATGGGAATATTGTCGTGCGCGACGTGACTCCATAACTCACGCATCCCACGGGTGCGGGCGGTGGCCATCAATGCGAGCAGCAGGCGGCGACCCAGGCCGAGCCCGGTGTGGTTTCGTTCCACTAGCAGCGCAAACTCGGCACTCAGCGTGTGCTCGTCCATGTACATGCGACCCACTCCGTGCAACTCGCGCTGACCGGGCTGCGCGCTGTCGGCGATGACCAACGCCTGCTCGAGCTGGCCATCGGGCGCGCAGAGGCGCCGTGCCATTTCCGTTGGCAGGGAACCGAGACTGTAGAGAAAGCGGCGGCGGATTTCGGTCGGGGTCAGGCGCGAGAACAATCGCTGCAGTGCGGGTTCGTCGGCCGGCACGATGCTGCGCAGCCACAACGGGGGTTCGTGGACGATATCCGCGATGCGGCGTGCATCGCTGACGACCGGATTGGAGCGATTGGCGACGCCATAGAGCACCGCCGCTGGCGGAGGCGGGCGTGGCGAGCGGGCGTGCGAGGAGGCGACAGGAGTCATGGCTCATATTGTGCAACGCACCATGACGAAAGTATACGGTGGCGTATGGCGCGTTGCCGCCGGTTCAGGGCCCAGTCCCGCCAAGCCTTGTCACGCGCGACCGCGGCGAGGCACCTCGGGGTCCCCGTGCGATCATGCCGGCATGGCGACTCCACGACTCTATCTGGCCTCGCGATCGCCCCGTCGGCGCGCATTGCTGGCGCGTCTGGGCTGCGCCTTCGACGTGCTGGATGTCGATGTGCCGGAACAACGCGCGGCCCTTGAATCCCCCGCGCACTACGTCGAGCGCGTGGCGGCGGCGAAGGCCGAAGCCGGATGGCGGGAACTCGGCCAAGGCGCGGGTGACTGGGTGATCGGCGCGGATACCGAAGTCGTGCTGGAAGACCGTGTCTACGGCAAGCCGGCGGATGCGGCGGACGCCACAGCCATGCTTTGCAGCTTGGCGGGACGCGACCACAGCGTGCTTTCGGCCGTCGAACTGCGTGGACCGGAGCGGAGTTACCGGGCGCAATCGATCTCGACCGTCCGCTTCGCCGAGCTGGATGAGGCGACCATCGCCCGCTACGTCGCCAGCGGCGAGCCGTTCGGGAAGGCCGGTGCCTACGCGATCCAGGGTTACGCCGAATGCTTCGTCGTCAGGCTATGCGGCAGCTATTCCGGGGTGATGGGGCTTCCCCTCCATGAAACGTACCAGCTGCTGCGGCAGGCGGGGTTGTCACCCACGCCGTACCCATCGGCCGAAGTTGACGATGCGTAATCTGCTGCGCTGCGCATGACAGCCAGCGCGGCCGCCGGCTATAAAGCGGCAGGCATCTGCGTCGTGCAGCGTCCGAATCGGATGAGGTTGGGGTGAGCGAGGAAATCCTGGTCAACGTAACCCCGCGCGAGACGCGCGTGGCCGTGGTCGAGAACGGCATGCTGCAGGAAGTGCATTTGGAGCGCGCTTCCCGCCGGGGCAATGTCGGTCACATCTACAAGGGCCGTGTGTCGAGGGTGATGCCGGGCATGCAGGCGGCATTCGTTGAAATCGGACTGGAGCGAACGGCTTTCCTGCATGCGTCGGATATCGTGCGCGCGCCATGGGCCGAAGGCGCCGAAGCGCCGCAGGGCAACGGCCATGGCAACGGGCACGCGACGCCCGCCATTGGCGAATTGCTGCGCGAGGGGCAGGAGATCGTGGTCCAGGTGGTCAAGGACGCCATCGGAACGAAGGGTGCGCGGGTTTCGGCGCATCTTTCCATTCCCTCTCGCTATCTCGTGCTGTTGCCACAGGCGCCGCGCACCCTGGGCATTTCCGCGCGGATCGAGGACGAAGCCGAGCGCGCGCGCCTGCGCGCGATCATCGCCAGCCATGCAGGCGAATCCGGCCCCGGTTACATCGTGCGCACCAATGCCGAGGGCGCCGGCGACGAGGCGCTTGCCTTCGATCTTGCCTATCTCGGCAAGGTCTGGCGCGTTGTCCAGGAGAACATCGCCCGCGCCCGAGTGGGCGAGCGCGTCTACGAGGAATTGTCGCTGCCGCTCCGGGCCCTGCGCGATCTGATGCACGAAGGGATCGAGAAGGTGCGCGTGGATTCGCGGGAGACCTTCGACCAGTTGGTGCGTTTCGTCACCAAGTTCATGCCCGGGCTGGCCGGGCGCGTGGAGCCCTATACAGGCGAACGGCCGATCTTCGACCTCTTTGGCGTGGAGGACGAGATGCAGCGCGCGCTGGAGAACACCGTGCCGCTGAAATCCGGCGGCTACCTCGTGATCGACCAGACGGAGGCCATGACCACGATTGACGTCAATACAGGTGGCTACCTGGGCGCACGCAATCTGGAAGACACCGCATTCCGCACCAACCTGGAAGCGGCGCAGGCGGCTGCCCGCCAGCTGCGCCTGCGCAACCTGGGGGGCATTGTCATCATCGACTTCATCGACATGGGGGATGCGGAGCATCGCCGCCAAGTCTTGCGCCAGCTGGAGAAGTCGCTCGCCACTGACTACGCCAAGACCACCGTCTACGAGATGAGCCCGCTGGGGCTGGTGGAGATGACGCGCAAGCGGACCACGGAGTCGCTCGCACGCCAGCTGTGCGAGCCCTGCCCGGCTTGCGCGGGGCGCGGCATGCTGAAGACACCGGAAACGGTCACGTACGAGATCTTCCGCGAGATCACCCGTGCCGTGCGACAGTTCGAGGCCCAGCAGATGCTCGTGCTGGCGGCGCCCCGCGTCGTGCAGCGCATCCTCGAGGACGAATCGGCGACCGTGGCCGAGCTTGAGCAGTTCACGCGCAAGAGCATTCGCTTCCAGGCGGAGGAGCACTACACCCAGGAGCAATTCGATGTCGTGCTGCTGTGAAGGCCCAGGGTCGTGCTGAATCACCGGCAGCGCCATTGGCTCCGCCGATTGCGTTTCTGGGCCGGGGCGGCGCTGGCTACCGTGGTCATCGCCCTGGCGACCGCGATGGCGCTGGGGCAGATCCTGCTTCCCCTGGCTGCCCGCTACCCGGGTCGCGTCGAAGCGCTCCTTTCGCGCGAGCTGGGTCGACCGATCCATTTCGCCCGCATGCAGGGCGTGTGGCGCCCCGGGGGGCCGATATTGACCTTGAGCGACCTGACCCTGGGCGCCATGCAAGGGGGTGCGGCGCTCCGCCTCGACCAGGCCAAATTGCGATTCAGCTTTGGTCGGCTGTTCTGGCCCGACCGCCACTGGATCGAGCTCAGCGCCAGCGGGCTTGAGCTGACGCTCTCGCGCGACGCCAGCGGTCGCTGGCACGTTGCCGGTTTTGGCGGCGCCGGCGGCGCGAGCGGCGGGCGCGGGCTTTTCTCGTTGCCGGTGGACCTCAAGCTCACCGGCCTGCGCATCGAGATCCAGCAGGGAGTGGCCCAGCCTCGCTATCGGCTCGATGCCGATGCCGTGTTGATTTCCGACCGCGACGACGAGATGCGGTTCGGTGCCAACCTTCGCCGTGCCGGCATGCAGCGGGACGTGCGCGTGGCCGGACGCTTTAGTCAGGGCGGAAGCCGGGGGATGCTGTACGTGGCGGCGCAGGACGCCGATCTCGGATCCCTGGCGCAGGACGTTCTTCTATCCGGCTATGCCCTCACCCGCGGGCGGGGCGACGTGCAGGCCTGGCTGCAGTGGCGCGATGGCCGCCTGCTGCGGGCCGATGCGCGGCTCAACCTCGCGGATCTCGCCGTCAGTGGCCCTGGCGGCCGCACGGCGCTTGTCCCCGGGATTGCCGGCAGTTTCGGCATGTGGCGGACGCAGCCGGGCTGGCGCCTGTACTACGCTCCGCAGGCCCGTCGTCGCGGCGCGCAGGGGCTGCTGCAGGCGGCTTACGCACCGCATGGCGGCAGCCCCTGGCTGCGCGTGCAGGCGGTTCATCTGGACATCGCGCCGCTGGCGCCGCTGGCCGGATTGCTGCCGCGGGTTTCGCCCAAGCTTTCGCAGTGGCTGGGCGTGGCCGCGCTGCATGGCCAGGTCCTCGGCGGCGATTTCCGCTGGTACGGACCCGGCGCCTACAGTTTCGTGGGGCGCGTGAGCGGCCTGGGCTGGGCCCCCACCGCGCGCTTGCCGGGCATCGATGCCGTCGATGCGTCGCTGCTCGGCGACTCCACGGCGATCGCCATCGAGTTGCCGAAGCAGCCAGTAACGTTCCGCTATCCCCATGTCCTGCGGCAGCCGCTGGTCTTCAGCGCCGTGAAGTCGACGGTCGCCGCATGGCGGGAGCGGGCCGGATGGCACATCGGCATCGGCGCACTGGATTTTGCGGC
>JAJYPJ010000019.1 GCA_021795435.1 Pseudomonadota bacterium | reverse complement strand
TAGTGTGGCTCTAGCCATGCAAGAGTAGGTCACCGCCAAGGTCCTTACGCTTCACCCCAAAGGCCGATCCCTCACCGGATCGGCCTTCGGCTTTCCGAACCCCCGTACACCTCCCCCTCCCCTGGCGGGCGCGTCTTGAACCGCTTGTGGATCCAGAGGTATTGCTCCGGCGCGGAAGCTACCATGGTCTCGATCGCGCCATTGACACGTTGCGTGTCGGCACCCACGTCCGAGCTCGGGAAGTCGTCGAGCGGCGGAAGGATCCGGATTTCGTAGCCGCCACGGGCGAGGCGGCGATGGGCGAACGGCAGCACGACAGCGCCCGACAGCCTGGCCAAGTGATGGGTAGCGGTGATGGTGGCAGCCTGAACCCCGAAAAAGGGTGCGAAAACGGCCTCCTTGCCTCGCATGTCCTGGTCTGGCGCGTACCATAGAATCCCTCCCCGGCGCAGATAGCGGACCGTCCCAAGCAGATCATCCTTGGTGAACATCGCTGCCGCATAGCGCAGGCGGGCGCGCAGGATCACGAACTCAAGCACCTCATTGTCCATGGCCCTGTACATGCCGGCCAGCGGCACGCGCATCGAGAGGAGGCGCCCGCACAGCTCGAGATGGGTAAAGTGCGCGCCCACCAGAAGGACACCAACGCCCCTCCTTCGCGCATCCTCCAGATAGCCAAGACCTTGGATGTCGACCGGGACGCGCTCAACGGATCGGCGACTACCCATCCAGCCGAGCGCGAATTCCACCAGCATGATGCCGAGGTTGACCATGTTGGTTCGGAGCAAGCGCGCTCGCTCGTCGGCACCCATTTCCGGAAAGCAGAGGCGAAGGTTGGTGGCGGCGATCCTTCTTCGCGCAGGCATTGCCCACGGGGCCAATTGGCCAATTCCCCTCCCCAGCAGGATGAGCAGCGGATAGGGCAGTCTCGCCAGAAGCCAGATAACCCATACGGCGCACCACGACGGCCAGTGGCGCACGGAAAGGAGATGACGGGGGACTCTGCGGCGTGGCGATAGCATCCAGGACAATCCTAACATCGGCTATTCCGCGCGCCGGATCGGGCCGGAGAATGATCTGTCGCTATACTCGCGCGCCTTGAGGGACCCCATGCTTGCGCGATGGCTCTACACCCTGCTGCTGTACCTTCTGACCGTGCCAATGCTGGCCCGTCTCGGCATTCGTGGTTTGCGGAATCGGGACTATTGGCTGCGCTGGAGGGAGCGACTTGGATTCGTGCCGGCCATGCCGATCCAGGGTGCGTTGTGGCTCCACGCCGTGTCCGTCGGCGAAGTCAACGCATTGGCGCGACTGATCGAGTTGCTCCTGCGACGAGACCCGAATCGACCATTGATCGTCACGACTGGAACGCCGACAGGATCCGCGCGCGCGCGGCAACTGTTCGGCGGCCGCGTGCACCATGCCTATCTCCCTTTCGATCTGCCCGGCGCGGTGCGCCGATTCCTTTCCCGGATCGATCCTTGCCTTGGGGTCATCGCGGAAACTGAAATCTGGCCAAATCTCTACACGCAAGCTGCGCATCGCCAAATACCATTGCTCATAGTCAACGCCCGCCTATCTGAGCGTTCGATGCGAGGCTTCGCGATCATGCCTGGCGTCCGATTGATTCGCTCGGCACTCGAGGGCGTTGTTGCAGTCCTGGCGCAGAGCGAAACGGATGCGGAGCGTTACCGGCGCCTCGGCGCCCGTCCAGACCGGGTACGGCCAGTTGGCAACTTGAAGTTCGATCTGGTCGTGGAGCCAGAAGTGAGGATCACGGGCGGCAATGTCCGTGCAGCGATGGGGGCCCATCGACCCGTATGGATTGCAGCTAGCACGCACGAAGGCGAAGAGCAGATCGTCCTCGACGCCCATGCACGCGTCCTGCAGTCGCTACCCGAGGCACTTTTGCTGGTTGCGCCGCGTCACTCGGAACGGTTCCGCGGAATGACCCAGGCGGCCCGCGTTGCCGGACTCCGCGTTCGCACCCGCAGCCTCGACCTGTTGCCGGCTAACGACACGCAGTGCTTCGTGTTGGACAGCCTGGGCGAATTGATGGGCTTTTACGCTTCTGCTGACGTCGCATTCGTGGGAGGCAGCTTGGCACCGATCGGGGGCCACAACGTACTCGAGCCGGCGGCTCTCGGGGTGCCGGTGTTGGTCGGGCCCAATACGTTTAACTCAGTCGAGATCGTCGACGCGTTAATCACGGCGGGCGCAGCATCCAGGGTTGAGGATGCCCTCTCGCTGGCCTCGTCTGTCCTGAATCTACTCCACGACGAACCGGCGCGCATGCGCATGGGAACCGCGGGGCTCAACGTAGTCGAGCGCGGCCGCGGAGCACTTCAGGAAATCGCCGCGGCCATCGAGCAACAGCTTGCTGCCGTTAGGAGGACTTAAGCAACGCATTGACTTCCTGAAGCTGCGCATATCCCAGCTTGCCGCCATCGTAGGCCAGTGCGAGTCGATTCAGCAGGAGCTGATAGCGTGACTGCGAATAGGCACTCTGCGCCTGGAACAGGGTCTGCTGTGCGAGCAGCACATCGACAATCGTCTGCGTGCCTACTTCATAACCCGCCTGGGTCGCCTCCAGGGAACTTTGCGCCGAAGTTACCGCAGCCTTGTTCGCTTCCACGCTAGCAACGCCGGCGAGGACGGATCGGAATGCGTTCCGCGTGCTGCGGACCAAGGCGCGACGGTTCTGCTCAAGCACGTCTTGCGCACTATCCCGGTTATAGATCGCCTGACGCACCCTCGCCTGCGTGCCGAAGCCGCTGAAAATGGGGATGTTGAGCACCACACCGATGACCGTGTCCCGGCTCAGGCTGTTGCTGTGGTATGCGCCGATGCCCCCCAAGCGCGAATTCTGGTCGGCCCACCCCGGGGCGCGGGTGTAACTGACCTGTGCACTCAGCGTGGGCAGGTGCGCGCCATATGCCGAATGCACGGTGTCGCTCGCAGCCCGAACCTGTTCCCGGGACGCGCGCAGCGCAGGATTGTCCGCCAGCGCCATATTGACCCAGTCCTCGAGGTTATCCGGGCTTGGGGCATTGAGCGGGATCCCGTTGCGGAGCGGTTGGAGATCATTGGCGGGTTTGCCCGTTATTTGCGTCAGTGCCTCGCGAGCATCATCGAGGTTGTTGCGCGTCGTGATCACCGTCGCGACAGCCGTGTCGTACTGCGCTTTGGCCTGGTTCACATCCGTTATCGCAGCCAAGCCGACTTCGAAGCGCTGCTTGGCCTGATCGAGTTGACTCTTCAACGCCTTCTCGTTGGCTTTCGCATAGTTAAGCTGATCCTGGGCAGCAAGCACTCCGAAGTACGCGGTCGCGACACGCAGGTACAGATTTTGCTCGGCCGAGGCGTAGGATGCGTTCTGGCTCTGCGCGGTCGAATGCGCGGCCTGAAGATTGGCCCAATCGGAAAAATTAAAGAGGGTTTGCGAAAGGACGCCTTGCAATTGGGTTCCGTAATTGGTGCTGGAACTGGTGAAATTGAAGATTTGGAATCCGGATGCGGTGCTGAAGGGTTGGGTGCTACTGCTGGTGCCGTGCGACTGCGAGTAGCTGTACGTGGCGTTCACCTGAGGGAGCAGCAGGGCACGCGCCTGAACGACCCCTTGCTGAGAAGCCAGGCGCGTGGCGTCCGCCTGCGCGAGCACGGGGTCGCTTGCGCGGGCCTGTTCGTAGGCCTGCAGCAGGTCCTCTCCAAATGCCAAGGCGGGCGACAGCGCGAGTGCGATGGCGCAGCTGAACAAGGTTAGCTTCGCGGTGCGGTTCATGGAGGCATTCCTGGCGAGTTCCGTGAGTCGGGTTCTTCGTGCCTCAAAGCACGAAGGATTCCTGGGGAGCAGCGTGTTGCAGGTAAGGCAAGTCCGTCTCGAAGAGCGCGTCGACGATCACTGGTTGCGATGCGTCAGGATGGGTGCGCAGCACAAGCGCCTGCATGGCTGGCGCGTGCCCGCGTATCGCGAAGATCCTTCCCCCCGGCTTCAGCCAACCCAACCATCGCTGCGGCAAAGTCGCCACTGCACCAGTCACCGCAATGGCGTCGAACTGAACGGTTGGGCCGTATCCGTGCACCGCTTCCGCGATTTCCGTCTCCACATTGTCGAAACCCGCTTCACGCAGGCGCGATGTTGCGGCTTCGACAAAATCAGCGTGGATGTCGATGCTCGTGACTCGGCCGGCCAGATGCGCAAGGCATGCGCTGAAATAGCCACTGCCCGTACCAATTTCCAGAACGTGGTCATCCGGACCGATTTCGAGAGACTGCAGGATTCTGCCTTCCATGGCGGGCTTGAGCATGACTTCCCCGTGTCCCAAGGGCAGCGCGATGTCCGCGTAGGCCATGGCGCGGTAGTTCGGAGGCACGAAGTCTGCCCGGCGCACTGACCCCAATGTTTCGAGGACCCGCGGATCCAATACGTCCCAAGGGCGTACCTGGTTGCTGACCATGTTGCGGCGGGCCAATTCAAGATCGAAGCTCACGGCGGCGTGTCCAGTTGGAAAAATGCGATCTGCAAGCATAGGGATTCGATCATTGCGGAACAATTGCGATGCTGCCTGCTCGGCAGGCTGCTTGAGCAGTGCCGGAGGTCACCCGGCCGACTTGACCGTTGTCAGCAGAACGTCGCCCTGCGGCGCGGTGGGTACCGGCAGTTGGGTTCCTGCCCGAAGTACGGCGCTGGCGAGACGGCTATCCAGTCGCGCCAGCCGACGAATCCCGGCGCCGCCGGCGTGGGCGCGACTGCAAAGGAGCCACGCGAGCCAGCGCGCAAGCTGGGCGTGTTCGCGAGCTGCCAGCTCCATCAGCCTGTTCCGAACGATGAACGAAAGGCGATGGGCATCTCGCGGCTTGGCATCCAGCCATGCGCTAAGGCTCCGTTGCGCATGGAGGTACGCTTGACTCCATGACATCGACGAAAGGTCAGGAGGGATGGGTTCGCTCATGCGCTCGATCCAATACTGTACTTTGAAGTATACTAAAATTTGATGAGTCGACGCGCAAAATCCAACCCCATGCTGCTGTCGTGCGCGCGTCCTGGCGGACGGGCCCAGGGGCCCGGTCGTCCCAAGGACATGGAGAAGCGGGGTGCGATATTGGCCGCAGCCCAAAAGCTGTTCACCCGAGCTGGCTTTGAAGGGACCAGCATGGATGCGATTGCCCAGGCAGCCGGGGTCTCGAAACTCACCGTATACAGCCATTTTGGCGACAAGGACACGCTGTTTCGCGAAGCAGCACAGGCCTGTTGCGGCGAGCTGATGCCTGAGCAGGTCTTCGAGTTCCTGCCCGAAGCGGACCTGCGGCAGGCACTCAACGCCATTGCGCTCGCCCACGCAAGAGTGCTGGCGAATAGTGATCTCGCAGCGCTCTTTCGCGCGGTGCTGGGCGACTGCAATGCCGAAGGCGATCCCCGACTGGGCCGCTTGGTCTGGGATGTGGGACCGGGCCGCGCGCAGCACAAAATCGAACATTTCCTTGAGCAGGCGACAGCGGCGGGCAGGCTACAGATTGCGGATATTCCGCTGGCTGCAGGCCAGTTCCTTGCGTTACTGCGTGGCGACCTTCCGTTAAGACGCCTGTTTGCTTGCAGTGACGGATGCGAGGAGGCAGGGATTCGCCGAAACGCCGAGGCGGCGGTTGAGATGTTTTTGCGGGCGTACGCTACTGCCTGAGCTCCGCGCGCGAGGCATATGTGCTTGAATAGTGCTTTGAAGCGGGGGTGCTGGCGTCGCCGCGCTGGCTGAGAGAGTCCCTTCGAACCTGATCCGGATCGTGCCGGCGTAGGGAGCTTCACCGGGCCGCCGGTGCCGCCGCTTCGTCCCTGACAACGAGGACGATGGCCATGAATGCGCGAGCTTCCAGTGTGCTCGGTGCCGCCGAGGCGCTCTCCAACGCCGTTACGGCGCCGATTCCGGGCAGCCGAAAAATATATGTGCAGGGTAGTCGACCGGACCTGCGCGTCCCCATGCGGGAAGTCGCGACGGGCGATGCTGCGGTTGCCCCGGGCGCAGGTCAAAATGCAGCCATCGCGCTCTACGATACGTCGGGTCCCTACACTGATCCTGAAGTTTCCATCAGCCTTACCCAGGGCCTGGCGCCCCTCCGGTCGATATGGATCGATGAGCGTACCGATTCGGTGCTGCTCCGGGATTTCACCTCGAAAACCACGCGCGAGCACAATGCGGATGCTTCCCTAGTGCACGTTCGCTTTCCCAAACTGCCCTTGCCGCGGCGGGCCATATCCGGACGGAACGTGACCCAGATGCATTACGCTCGCCGAGGCATCATTACCCCGGAAATGGAATTCGTCGCCATTCGGGAAAATCAGCGGATGGAGGCGATCAAAGACGCGGGCCTCCTCCAGCAGCACAGCGGCCAGAATTTCGGCGCTCTAACCCAGCCTCGAATTACCCCAGAGTTCGTCCGGGCGGAGGTGGCCTGCGGCCGCGCAATCATCCCCGCCAATGTCAATCATCCAGAAAGCGAGCCAATGATCATTGGCCGAAACTTTCTTGTGAAGATCAACGCCAACATCGGCAACTCCGCCGTGACCAGCTCGGTCGCAGAAGAGGTGGAAAAGATGGTTTGGGCCATCCGCTGGGGCGCCGATACCGTGATGGATCTCTCCACGGGCAAGCAAATACACGAGACGCGAGAGTGGATCCTGCGAAACAGCCCGGTTCCGATCGGCACGGTGCCCATTTACCAGGCGCTTGAAAAGGTTGGTGGCGTGGCCGAGGACCTGACCTGGGATTTGTTCCGCGACACCCTCGTCGAGCAGGCCGAACAAGGCGTCGACTATTTCACGATTCACGCCGGCGTGCGATTGCCGTTCATCCCGCTGACCGCGCGGCGGGTCACGGGCATCGTCAGCCGAGGTGGTTCGATCATGGCGAAGTGGTGTCTTGCGCACCACAAGGAAAACTTCCTCTACTCGCATTTCAGCGAGATATGCGAAATCATGAAGGCGTATGACGTTGCTTTCAGCCTGGGTGACGGCTTGCGTCCGGGAAGCATCGCCGACGCCAATGACGAGGCGCAGTTTGCCGAGCTCGATACGCTGGGCGAACTGACCCGCGAGGCCTGGAAGCATGATGTTCAAGTCATGGTTGAGGGGCCCGGCCATGTGCCGATGCAATTGATCAAGGAGAACATGGATCGGCAACTCGAGAAGTGCGGTGAAGCCCCCTTTTACACGCTTGGCCCGCTAACCACGGATATTGCACCGGGCTATGACCACATCACCAGCGCAATCGGCGCGGCCATGATCGGGTGGTATGGAACGGCGATGCTGTGCTACGTCACGCCGAAGGAGCATCTCGGTCTACCCAACAAGCAGGATGTGCGCGATGGCATCGTCACCTACAAGATTGCCGCGCACGCGGCGGACCTCGCCAAGGGGCACCCAGGCGCGCAGATTCGCGACAATGCCTTGTCCAAGGCGCGATTTGAGTTCAGATGGACGGACCAGTTCAATCTCGGGCTCGATCCGGAAAAGGCGCGCGAATTCCACGACGAGACCATGCCACGGGAATCGCACAAGTCCGCCCACTTTTGCTCCATGTGCGGCCCCAAGTTCTGTTCCATGAAAATTACCCAGGAAGTTCGCGAATACGCAGCGGCGCATGGCGTCGATACGGCCACGGCACTGGAATCCGGCATGCGCGAAAAATCCGACGAATTCCGCAGTACGGGCTCCCAGGTTTATCGACCCGCTTGATCGTATGCCCGGTTGCAGGGCAAGGTCTCCAACGCCCTCAGACGGTGAGAGCGCCTGCGTTGACGTCCGGGCTCCACTGGCGGGTTGCGGTGGGCAGCATGGCAGGAGTCATGACTTCGAGACGTCCTCCCGTCCACGCCGCAGCGTGGCAGTGGTCGATCCGCGACCAAGCCCCGCGCTTTGGCACGAGGGACCGAATTTCCCGAGCGTCGCGAATATGCAGTGGGGATGTCCCTGATCAGCCGGACGCGTGCGCCTCGTCATAACGCTGCTTCGACGCCAATACTTCGCGTCGCGCCGCAGCCGCACCGTCCCACCCGTCGAGCTTGACCCATTTGCCTTGTTCCAGATCCTTGTAATGCTCGAAGAAGTGTCCGATGCGCTCCTTCCAGTGGCCGGATACCTGGGAAATATCCTCGACGTGGGCGTAACCGGCAAAAACCTTGGGAACGGGCACTGCAACGATCTTGAAGTCCTTGCCTGCTTCGTCCGTCATGCGTAGAACGCCAACCGGTCGGCAGCGCACGACGGAGCCGGGAACCAGCGGCAGAGGGAGGATGACGAGCGCGTCGACCGGGTCGCCGTCGTCATACAGCGTGTGAGGCACGTAACCGTAGTTACACGGATAGCGCATCGGGGTCGAAAGGATGCGGTCGACGAAGATCGCGCCTGACGCCTTGTCGACTTCATATTTCACGGGCTCGGCGTCTTTGGGGATCTCGATGATCACGTTGATTTCGTCCGGCACGTCGCTGCCGGCGCTGACCAGATCCAGCCCCATGTGAGCACTCGCAAGAATCAAAGTCGCGTATTTTAGCCCGTTGGAGCGGGGGCGTCGAACCTCGCCGGGTTCTAATGGCTATTGGTCGCCCGATGGCGGGGCATGCGATGTAACGGCTTCCTGGCGTCCGAGGCAGGGACCGCCAGCCGCGCGGGAGCTTGAATCGCGGGCAGTGCCGCATCGCGGCTCGCGTGCGTGGGCTGTGTATCGTGGGTCGCGATGGCGGGTGTCCCCACCGGCGGCAGGATCACGAGGCCCACCGAGAACTGGGCCGTGGCTTGCGACGCCATGGACGCGATGGGAAGCAAGGCCAGTGCGAGTGCCAAGGCGGCGGAAAGCAACGGAATCCAAGCGGCGCGTGTAGATTTCATGGCGCCAGATTGGCAGTGAGGACGTGCTTTGAACCGTCCTCCGATCACAAATCAAAAGCACATTGCTACGTTGTGTTTCAAGGGCGAATCGCGAGCACATTTCGGCTGTCGACTAGCGCACATTCCGGTCCCTGGACTCAAGTTGGCGATCCCGCCCTCTGCCTCATTAGGAGTCGGCGTGCCGGCTGTTTTGCGGCGCTCCTGATAGGCTCTAGACCGTCACGGGAAGGGTGTTGCAACCATGCTGCAGGACTGGGTGAGGCATCTCGACTGGCTTGATCTTTCGCATAGCGGTCTGCAACTCGCGTTGCGCCTAGGCCCTCGCATTCTCGCTTCGCTTGTGCTTTTCGCGCTCGGCATTTGGCTGGCAGCGCGTGTGGCCAATCTTGTGCGTCGCATGCTCAGTCGCGCCCGGGTCGAGCCGACGTTGATCCCCTTCCTTCGCAACAGCCTGTATGGCGCGCTCATCGTCTTTATTGCCGTAGCCGTCCTTGGATACCTCGGCGTCCCCACGGCATCACTTGTTGCGGCCGTAGGTGCGGCGGGCCTGGCCATTGGACTTGCGTTGCAGGGCTCGCTTTCAAACCTTGCATGGGGCGTGCTCTTGATCCTGTTCCGGCCGTTCCGTACCGGGGACTGGGTCGATGCGGGTGGTTACAGCGGCAGCGTTGAGGCGATCAATCTTATGCATACGACACTGGTGCTGGCCGACAACCGCGTAGCGGTGATTCCCAACGCCAAAGTAGGCAGTGATGCAATTGTCAACTACAGCCGGCATGGAACGCGTCGTGTCGAGGCTCAGGTTGGGATTGCCTACACGGCTGATGTCGATCAAGCGATCGCCGTGCTGCAGGCCATGTTGATGGCCGATCCGCGCGTATTGGCTGATCCGGCGCCTCAGGTATTTGTCGCCACGTTGGGCGACAGTGCCGTGAACATCACCTTGCGTGCATTCACGCAGCGGAGCAACTGGTGGCCGTTGCAGATGGACCTGACCCGACTCGTCAAGCATGCGCTTGATGGCGCCGGGATCTCGATGCCCTTTCCCCAGCGCGAGGTCTTGCTCCGCAGGCCATCCTGACCTTGCCCAACTGCTTCGACAGCAGGGCCTAGTGCCGGTCCCCGACGTTTCGCTGCGCGCGTTTGAGGGATTGGTGGCGACGACGTCGCGGTTGCCCTGGAGCCGCAGGTCTCGGCGTCGGCAACGGCGCGCACGTCCGCCCTTGAATGCGGCAGAAATTGCAGGCGCGGTGGTCGCGCCTGTTCGACAGGAATGCAGATGCCCGGCGAGACCACTGCGTCGAATGGAGCGAGGGGCTTCGCGGACCAAACCGCGCCTTGGTAGCGGGCCCGCCGGAGGGGGCCTCGTCGACCGAACTGAATGCATGACTCGAATAGCGCATTGCGCGACAATCGGCACTTAACCCGATATCAGAGGTCGGAGCGCGCATGCCATCGCCAATCGAAGCCAAGGTGCCAGACATCGGCAACTACCATGATGTGCCGGTGATTGAGTTGCTGGTGAAGCCTGGCGACCTGGTGAAGAAAGACCAGGGACTGGTGACGCTGGAATCGGACAAGGCGACGATGGAGGTGCCCTCGCCGGTGGCAGGGGTGGTACGCGAACTTCGGGTGAAGCTCGATGACAAGGTCTCTGAAGGTGCGATCGTGGCGCTGATTGAGTCGTCTGTCGGCGCAACAGAGTCGCGGGTGCAGGCCATCGAGCCGGCCAAGCCCGCGCAGGAAGCTAAGGCGGTTCCCGCGACTGACGCCGCCAACCCGTCGGCTGCCCCCGACCGGGCAGGGGACGCATCCTTGGAAAGGCGGGTGGATGCGGGCGCCGCTACTCATCGGCCTACGGCTCCGCCTGTCCGATTCTCGGCTAATGCAGTCATGCCGGAGCGGGTACCGTACGCTACGCCTGCCGTGCGTTTGTTCGCGCGCGAGCTTGGCGTCGATCTGGCGCAAGTCGCAGGTAGCGGAAAGGGCGGTCGCGTCCTTCGCGAAGACGTGCAGGCCTTTGTCCGGCAGGCATTTGCAGCCGGGGGGGCGCGCGGCGCGGGATCGGGCGGAGCCGGTCTTGGTCTGCTGCCTTGGCCCGAAATTGACTTCAGCAAGTTCGGACCTGTGCAAACGCAACCCTTGTCGAAGATCAAGCGGGCGTCGGGCTCCAATCTGGCGCGCAACTGGGCGATGATCCCGCACGTTACGCAGCACGATGTGGCCGACATCACCGAGATGGAGGCATTCCGCAAGCAGCTGGGAACGGAGCAGAAGGACCTCAAGATCACGCCGCTGGTATTCCTGATCAAGGCAGCAGTGGCGGCGTTGCAGCGCTTCCCGATATTCAATGCCTCGCTCGATGCAAAGGGCGAGACGCTGACCCTGAAACAATATTTCCATATTGGAATCGCAGTCGACACGCCTGAAGGACTGGTTGTGCCGGTGATTCGCGATTGCGATCGCAAGGGCATCCTGGAGCTGGCGCGCGAACTCGCCCTTGTTTCCGCGAAGGCGCGGGATAGGAAGCTGACGCCGGCCGAGATGTCGGGCGGGTGTTTTTCGATCAGCTCCCTGGGCGGCATTGGTGGTACCGCTTTCACGCCGATCATCAACGCGCCTGAAGTTGCGATCCTCGGCGTCAGCAAGAGCAGTATGCAGCCCGTGTGGAGCGGGACTGCTTTTGAGCCAAGACTGATGCTGCCCCTGTCACTCAGCTATGACCATCGCGTGATCGATGGTGCAGCTGCGGCACGCTTTGTCGCTTACATGGCGCTCGTGCTGGCGGATCTTCGCCGATTGATGCTGTGAGCGCTGGCTGCCCCATCCGTCTATTCGAGGAACCTGCATGGATCTGACTGAAGCCAAGGTGCCGGACATCGGCAACTACCATGATGTGCCGGTGATTGAGTTGCTGGTGAAGCCTGGCGACCTGGTGAAGAAAGACCAGGGACTGGTGACGCTGGAATCGGACAAGGCGACGATGGAGGTGCCCTCGCCGGTGGCAGGGATGGTCCGCGAACTCAAGGTGCAATTGAACGACAAGGTTTCGGAAGGCACTTTGGTGGCCTTAATCGAGCCAGCGGATGGCGCCGTTTCGGTCAAGCACGAGCATGTGTCGGTTGCTCCTGAGACGGCTGGTGCAGGGCCGGCGGCGATGGTGACGAGCCAGGCCGCGCGTGACGGCGATCGGCATGCAGACATCGAGTGTGCATTGCTGGTCTTGGGCGCGGGCCCGGGTGGCTACACAGCGGCCTTCCGCGGCGCTGATTTGGGCCTTGACGTCGTCTTGGTCGAGCGCTATCCGAGCCTGGGCGGCGTCTGTCTCAATGTCGGGTGCATTCCGTCCAAGGCGCTGCTGCATACAGCGGAGGTCATCGATGCGGCGGCAGCCATGGCCGCACATGGCCTTACCTTTGGGCCGCCCACGCTCGACTTGGACAGGTTGCGTGCATTCAAGACCGGCGTCGTCGCGAAGCTCACCGGTGGCCTAGCGGGCATGGCACGGCAGCGCAAGGTGCGAGTACTCCATGGAGCTGGGCTCTTTGTTTCGCCTCATGAGCTGGACGTCGCGACGGACGCAGGCGTCAAGCGCGTTCGATTCGAGAAGGCCATTGTTGCGGCCGGATCGCGAGCGTTGAAACTGCCAGGCTTTCCATGGGGCGACCCGCGCGTGATGGATTCTACCGATGCGCTGTCGTTGACCGAGATCCCCCCGACTTTGCTGGTGGTCGGCGGTGGCATCATCGGCCTGGAGATGGCAACGGTTTACGCGTCGCTCGGAAGTCGCGTGACCGTGGTGGAGCTGGCTGATCAGCTCGTGCCGGGTTGCGACGCGGATCTGGTCCGGCCATTGCAGCTGCGGTTGTCCAAGCGCCTCGAAGGCATCCATTTGCGAACAAAGGTTGCGCATGCCGAGGCCGGAAAGGATGGCATCCATGTCAAATTCGAAGGCGCATCCGCGCCTTCGCGAAATGTCTACGACCGTGTTCTGGTTGCTGTCGGACGTACCCCTAATGGGAATGCCATTGGTGCGGCCGCCGCAGGCATGATCGTCGACGGGCGGGGTTACATCCCGGTGGATGCGCAAATGCGCAGCAATGTCCCGCATATTTTCGCAATTGGCGATATCGTCGGGAATCCGATGCTCGCCCACAAAGCCACGCACGAGGGCAAGCTTGCAGCCGAAGTGGCCGCTGGGCACAAGCGCGAGTGGCTAGCGCGCGTGATCCCGGCCGTCGCCTATACGGATCCCGAAATCGCATGGGTAGGCGTGAGTGAACGCGAAGCCAAGGAGCAAGGCCTGGCGACCGAATCGGCGAAGTTCCCGTGGGCTGCCTCGGGCCGCGCGTTGGGCATGGATCGCGGCGAAGGATTCACCAAACTAATCTTCGACACCGCCACGCGACGCATCGTCGGAGGTGGCATCGTCGGTCCACATGCCGGTGATCTTATTGCCGAAGTCGCGCTCGCCATCGAAATGGGCGCCGAAGCCGCGGACATCGGGCATACCATCCATCCGCACCCCACATTAGGTGAAACGGTGGCGATGGCCGCCGAATTGTTCGAGGGCAGCATCACCGACCTCATTGCACCGAAGAGGCAATGAGCGAAGTGCTCGCTGGCAACAGTGTGTTTGCTGGCGGAACATTGGCGAGTGGTCATCAAGGCCCGACCATGGCCGGAGGGCGCAGCGGGGCTGCGTCAATCACCCAAGAGGAATTCACATGAAGCTTTATTTTTCCCCGGGCGCATGCTCGCTGTCTCCGCACATCGTGCTCAACGAGCTGGGTCTGCCTTTCGAGTCCGTGCCGGTTGATCTTGGCAGCAAGAAAACGAGGGACGGGGGCGATTTCTGGAAGATCAACCCCAAGGGCTATGTGCCCACGCTCCAGTTGGATGACGGCAACATCCTCACCGAAGGACCCGCCATCGTGCAGTATCTTGCGGATCTCAAGCCCGCCATGGGACTGGCGCCGGCGAATGGAACGTTCGCCCGCTACCAGCTTCAGGAATGGCTGAATTTCATTTCGACGGAGCTGCACAAGCAGTTCAGCCCGCTATTCAATCCCAACACCCCGGACGCGGTGAAACAGGCGCAGAAAGACAGGCTGGCGATGCGCTTTGGCGAGATTGTCGCTGCCCTGGGTGACTCGCCCTACCTGATGGGAGAGCGGTTCAGTGTCGGAGATGCTTACCTGTACACGGTGTTGACGTGGGCTGGTTATGTAGGTGTTGACCTCACGCCGTTTCCGTCTCTGCAAGCGTACATGAAGCGCGTCGAGGCACGGCCTGCCGTGCAGACGACGCTGGCTGCCGAGAGGGCTGCGAAGAAGGCCTGATCAACCTTGATGCAGGCGCGGACTTGCTTGCATTCCCGCGCCTTCGGGGCGACCGGAGAAGCCGCCACGCCAGTGCCTAGGGTGGTGGCACCGTTCCCACGGTGTCGTAGTGACGCACCAAGCCCTCCTGATCAAGCAGGTATTGGGCTTCCTCTCGCGTGTACACGGCCTGCTGGGGGTCGCCACCGACCCAACTTCGGATCGATTCCATCGTATCCCACAGCGTGATCACCACGAACTCGGCGTGATCGCCCTGAAACCTCCGCAGCGCCCAACCGCCTCGTTGTCCCGGTTTGCCGGTCACCCCTGGCAGGACAACCGTGTTGAGATGTGTCAGATAGGCCTCCGCCACGTCCTTGTGAGTGATACCCCGCCATATTCGCGCGATCATTTGGAGTTCCCCTGATGGCCGCTATGACCAGAGTAGCAGAGTGGGTCAGCGGCGCTTGGTTGCGCGTCGGCAGGGAAACCGTGAGCAGGAGCCCACGGAGGCGACCCTAGACGGCAGGTTGCCGCGGCGGGGCGCCGTGCGAATCGACCGCTTTCAAGCCGGGGGGCATGTCAACGGCAGTTCGGTTGCCCCTGGCAACTGGTGCGAGCATGCTCCGCGACGATGGAAAAGGTGTTCGGGGTGCGTCGAGCACAGCGCCGTAACTGGGGATGTTCATGTCGACGTCGGTACTGCAATGGCTAGGAGCCTGGGCGGCCCTTGGACCGCTGGGCGCAGTGCTGGCTGCGGTGGTCGCGGTCGCGAGTGCAACGACGCTCTTGATGCTGGCCGTGCGCGCGGCGCTGGGCTTCTGGCCAGGGCCGTGGCGTTCTGCACTGATGGTTCTCGTTTGCCTTGCGCTCGTCGCCGCCATGCTGTTCGCGTGGGATCTTTTCGTTGGCCTGGCAGGCGGGTTCTATCCAATTCCCTTTCATGTCGGGATGGGGGTCCTCCTGCTGGTTCTGCTGCTCTTCTCGCAGCTCTGGGTGCTTCGACATTGGCTCATCTTGCCTAGCGCGCGTGCGCCGGGTGTGCCGGCGCTGCTACTTATCGTCGCTTTGTGCTGGATGCTCGGCCTATTTGCGGTCGCCTTGCTGGGGCTCGCACTCGGGCTACCAGTTCCGCAGCCCTGATGTGTCGGTTCAAAAGGCAATGCGGGCGCGTGAAAGGAGCTTTCCCAGAAGCCATGCAGGACCGATCAGCAAATAGGTCAGATCCGTCAGAAACGATGGGCGCCTCCTTTCAAATAGATGGCCGATGAACTGGCCCACCCAAGCGAGCACAAACAGGATCGCCGCCATCAGTGCGAGATTCCCAGCCCCCATTGATGCAAAGGCGACGTGAGCAGAAAAGCCGAATAGTGCGAACACGACCAGCATCCCGGCACCGATCACGCGCGAAAGTCGCCAATAAAACGTCCAGGCAAAGAACATCGCCGCGGCCGACCAAAGGCCAGGTTGTGCGAAGGAACGCGGTACGGGTAGCGCCCAAAGGGCCGCGATGGCGCACCAGAGGATGACCGGCACGCATATCCAGTGGATAGCGCGATTGCGTGCGTTTCGGTGATCATCGCCGTAAGCCTCGAACCAGTCGTATACCGTCCGCATCGCATTGCCTTGTCAAGCAGCCAGGATGAGTTGGCATGGTACGAAATTTCTTCGGCCGAGATCTCGCCTGGAATTGCCGTCGACCGCCTCGCGCGGCGCGCGCTCATGAGGCTGAGCGCGGTTGACCTCGATCTACGCATGATCCCAACCGATTGCGCGTTGCTGCCGAGGGACGTGCTGAATTCGCTCAGACCATTCAAGGCCTTTGCAGCGTCTGTTCAGGACTTCGAACGGCAGCACTTGGATTCTCCCTCAAGCGAGCCGCAAGATGTTCGTGTCCAGCTAACTTGCCGCACAGAGGGCTAGATGCCGTATTGGCATGCGGCTTCGGGAGATCGAGCGCCGAACGATCGGTCAGCCAGGATGGCCAGTGTGCGGCAAGCGCCGACGACAGGTTTCGCAGAGAGCGTGCGAAGAATGAGGCGCGGATCGTTGCGCCGCCGCCCCGATCACCGCGCCAAATCGGCAATCCAGGTGCGGCGTTTCGATCAACCGGTCAACCGGCGGAGCGCCTCTTCGTATTTTGCTCGAGTCCGTTCAATGACATCCGCTGGAATATGAGGGCCAGGAGCGCGCTTATTCCAATCGAGGGTCTCGAGGAAATCCCGGACGAATTGCTTGTCGAAACTGGGGGGATTGATTCCTACACGATATTCGTCAGCAGGCCAGAAGCGAGATGAGTCGGGTGTGAGCATCTCGTCCATCACGAGTAGCTGGCCTGCGTCGTCGAGTCCGAATTCGAACTTCGTGTCGGCAATAAGGATTCCGCACCGTGCAGCATGTTCGGCCGCGTGGCGGTAAAGCGACAGCGTGGCATCGCGCACCTGCTTTGCAAGATCGCTGCCAATCAGGGTGACCACAGTGTCAAAGTCGATGGCCTCATCGTGGCTACCCGCGGCTGCCTTGGTCGATGGCGTGAAGATGGCATCCGGCAGGCGCTCGGCAAGACGAAGTCCCCGCGGAAGCGCGATACCGCTGATTTGTCCGGAAGCTTGGTAATCTCTCCAGCCAGAACCAGCCAGATAGCCACGTGCAACGGCCTCGATCGGAATCGGCCGGAGCCGGCGAGCCACGACGCTGCGCCGCGCGTAAAGTCCGGCGTCGACGCCGACGGGCAGGACACTGGACACGTCGATTCCCGTGAGATGATTCGGGACCAGTGATGCGGTGTATGCGAACCAGAAATTGGAAAGCTGGGTCAGCAACTCCCCCTTGCCCGGGATCGCGTCTGGCAATACGACGTCAAACGCCGACAAGCGATCAGTCGCCACGATAAGAAGGTGGCTTGAGTCGAGTGCATAGACGTCGCGCACCTTGCCTCGGTGCAGGAGTTTCAGGCCGGGCAGATCGGATTGGACCAGCAGGCTCACGGCAGGCTCACGGTGGCAGGATGGCCTGCATTGTAATCGGACGGGCAACCGCGGCTGCCGCTGCGCCGGTAAACTGCGTGCTCTCGTCCAGTCGTCCCTATGCCGCTGCGCCTATTTTCCCGAATCCTGCCTTTCGCCGTCACGGTTCCGCTGCTGGCCGCCTGCAGTCGGGGCTTACCCAATAGCAGCGGTGGTTCGGCGAACCGGGAAGCTGCCGCGGAGATTCATCCACCCGCGCAGCTTGGATTGTGTGCGGCATGCCATGGCAGTGACGGCATCGCCCGCCAGGCCGGCATCCCGAATTTGGCTGGACAACACGAGGCTTACCTGTTTCAGGCGATGCGCGAGTACAAGAGCGGCACGCGCAACGTGGCGCTGATGCGTTCTGCGCTGGGACCGATCGATGGCCAGCAGATGAGGGCGTTGGCGCACTGGTACGCGGCACAGCCGCCTTGTCCAGAGTCGATGGCTACAAAATGAACCTGCTTTGGACTTGGGTCGGGGCAGGTCTCGGTCTTGCGCTAGGGCACAGCTTCGGCGCACTGGTGCTTGGAGCGCTCATCGGTTGGATTGTCGACACTGCGCGCCACCAACAGCGTCGAATGCGCGCGCAACGGGCATTTGTTGCGCCTTTGTTTGCGTTGCTTGGCGTGCTCGCCAAAAGTGACGGGCGCGTCAGCCAAGCCGAAATCGACGCGACCGAACGAATGATGCAGCGGTTCGACCTCGACGCCGCGCAGCGCGCCGAAGCAATTGGACGATTTAACGCCGGCAAGCAGTCGGGGTTTGCCGTCGCGCCAGTGCTGGCGGAATTGCGTCGCGTCTGCGCGCCGCAGCCACAGCTTGCATATGCAGTCCTCGATGTCTTGGCAGAGGTGGCTTACGCGGAGGGCATCGCCAGCCCTGCCAAGTTCCAATTGCTGCAGCAAGCTGCGCACGCGCTAGGATTTTCCGAAATGCATCTGCTGGCGCTGCTCATGATGCGCGGACACGCCGTGCCGCAGGGCACCGGCAATGCCTGGCGACAAGCGTGGGGCGGCTGGCAGGGTGGCGGATCTCGGCCCGGCGCGGGTAGCGGACGGTCGCCGCAGAGCAGCGACAGCCCCGATCCCTATGCCGTGCTCGGCGTGAGTCGCGGCGAAGAGGATGCAAGCATTAAGCGCGCATATCGGAAGTTGATTTCCCAATACCATCCCGATCGCCTAGGCGATATGCCCGCCGAGCTGCGTCATCGCGCGGAACGGCGCGCCAGCGAAATCAACGCCGCTTGGGAAGCGATTAAGGCGGAGCGCGGGATCGTCTAATCGACGCTGCTGCATACGGTTGAAAGCGCTAGACGCCCCTATTGACTGTATGGTGGGGTGCTCTTGGGAGTTGCTTGGCCGCGTTGCCAAAGGAACTGGATAGAGTGAGCATGTCGGACCGACTGGTGGATGTGGCGTCGATAGGCGCGTCAATCCCGGGGGGCGCGCATGCGCAATTATCCGGTTGCGCTGGTAACGTGCACTCGAATGGTCATCCATCGCGCGCACCCACCGTCGGGATCGACCCATTGCAGTGATGCAACGTTGAGGAATCCGATATGCGCCAGCCGATCGTCATTGCTCCGTCCATTCTGTCCGCCGACTTCGCCCGGCTGGGCGACGATGTTCGCAAGGCGGTTGACGGAGGCGCCGGATGGGTGCACTTCGATGTTATGGACAATCACTATGTCCCGAATCTCACGATTGGCCCATTGGTATGCAAGGCCCTGCGTGACTTCGGCATCAGTGTGCCTATTGACGTGCACCTGATGATCGAACCTGTAGATCGCATCGTGCCCGAATTTGCCGCCGCCGGCGCAACGTCCATAAGCTTCCATCCCGAAGCGTCCGCGCATGTGGACAGAACCATCCAGCTGATACGTAGCTTCGGTTGCTCGCCTGGCTTGGTCTTCAATCCAGCGACCCCGCTCGAGTGGCTGGACTGGACCCTTGAGCATCTCGATCTTGTGCTGTTGATGTCGGTTAACCCGGGCTTCGGCGGCCAGAAATTCATACCCTCGACGTTGCAGAAGTTGAGAGCAGCGCGCCAGCGCATCGACGCGAGTGGGCGCGCCATTCGCTTGGAAGTTGATGGCGGAATCAATGCGGAAACGGTGGCTGCGGCAGCTGCCGCGGGCGCGGATACCTTCGTTGCGGGTAGTGCCGTTTTCGGTCGGGCCGATTACAGCGCAGTCATTTCAGATCTGCGCGTGCGCGCGGAAAGTGCAGTGGCCTGAATTGGGTGGGCGTCGGGGTTGCGGCTGCCGTCCCGCGATCGGCGGTGCACTCTGGACACGGATCCGAAAGCCTGAAGTCCGGCAATGAACCTGGCGGGCATCAAGGCTGGCCGGTGCAGTGGTTCGCGGACTAGTTGGAGCCCGCGGCGCTCATCGTGGCATCTCCTGTGCTTGCCGGTCTCGATGTCGTGACAGTCCTCGTACGGAAGTGGTGGACCGGGGGGCGCAAACACGCCGAATTGACGTGCTGGCTCGTCGCCCCGCGGGGGCAGGTGCACATTCCGCGGCATGCCAAGGCGGACGAGTGCACGCAAGCCCAAGCAAGGCGCAGGCCTGCGGATGGAGCGTGCCTCGAGGCTGCTGACGCGGCTGCACGGCGCTGCTATTGTGCAGCGTTCGCGTTCACTGCACCTCACATCGTGATATCTCAAACTGAGTTCGAGCATCTCGCCGGGCAGGGCTACAACCGCATCCCCGTGGTGCGCGAAGTGCTTTCTGACCTGGATACGCCGCTCTCTGTCTATCTGAAGCTGGCGGATGGCCCCAATACGTTTCTTTTTGAGTCGGTCGAGGGCGGTGAGTCTTGGGGACGATATTCCATCATCGGGCTGCCGGCGCGGCGCATCTATACGCTGCGTGCTGGTGAACTGGCGACGCATGATCTCGGGGAAATCGTCGCGCGTGATTTCCCCGCGGATCCTCTGGCAGCCATCGAGGCATTGCGTGCCGGATTCAGGGTTCCACGGATGCCTGGTCTCCCTGCTTTCACGGGGGGTCTAGTCGGGTACTTCGGATTCGAATGCATCGGTTACATCGAGCCACGCTTGGCCCAAAACGGAAAGCCCGACCTTTTGGCAACGCCAGACGCAGTCCTGATGCTGGCCGAGGAAGTGGCCGTCTTTGACAACTTGCGGGGGCGCCTCTATCTGATCGTGCACGCTGATCCATCCCAACCCCAAGCATGGCGACGCGCGCAGCGGCGACTGGATGAACTGAATTTTCGTTTGCGGCATGCGGGCTCGACCTATCCAGACGCGTTACGAGTGCAAGCGCTGGAGGAACGCGATTTCAAGTCCAGTTTCACTCGTGGCGAATTCGAGTCCATGGTCGAGCGTGCCAAGGACTACATTCGAGCCGGCGATGTCTTCCAGGTCGTTCCATCGCAGCGCCTCAGTGTTGCATTTGACGGGCGTCCGGTTGATGTCTATCGCGCACTGCGAGCACTCAATCCTTCGCCATATATGTTTTTCGTCGATCTCGGAACAACACAAATTGTTGGTTCGTCTCCCGAAATCCTCGCGCGCCTGAAAGACGGGCAAGTGGTCGTGCGGCCACTGGCCGGCACGAGACCACGAGGATCGACGCCAGAAGAAGATGCAGCTCTGGCGGAAGAGCTTCTTGCCGATCCGAAAGAGCGCGCAGAGCATCTAATGCTGATCGACCTCGGCCGAAATGATGTTGGTCGCATTAGCGAAGTTGGTAGCGTGCATGTCACCGAGTCCTTCGTCATCGAACGCTACTCGCATGTCATGCACATCGTTTCGCAGGTGCAAGGCAAATTGCGAGCGGGCCTCAGTTACATGGATGTGTTGAAGGCTACGTTCCCTGCGGGGACACTGAGCGGCGCACCCAAAATTCGCGCAATGGAAATCATCCGGGAACTCGAGCCCCACCGGCGCAATATCTATGCCGGGGCTGTTGGATGGATCGGTTGGTGGGGAGAAGGGGATACGGCCATCGCGATTCGCACGGCAGTGATCCATGATCGCCAACTGCATGTTCAGGCGGGGGCCGGCATCGTTTATGACTCGGATCCCTCGGCCGAGTGGGAAGAAACCATGAACAAGGCTCGTGCGCTTTTCCGAGCCGTGGCTCAGGCGGCGGAGGGGCTTTGAGGTGCTGCTGCTGATCGACAATTACGACAGTTTCACTTGGAACCTCGCCCAGTATTTCGGCGAGCTGGGTGTGGATGTCCAGGTGCTCCGTAACGATGCAATCGATGTGCATGGCATCGATGCCATGCGGCCGGATCGCATCGTCGTCTCGCCGGGGCCCGGAACGCCCGAGGATTCAGGAGTGTCGTTGACACTGCTCAGGGCCATCGCAGCCGGTGATGCGTTGATTGGCATTCCCGTGCTCGGCGTTTGCCTTGGCCATCAGGCAATAGGCCACGCATTCGGCGCTCGGGTCGTGCGCGCGCAAAGAGTCATGCATGGCAAGACGTCTCGCATCCGTCATGTTGGCGACAGCGTATTTTCAGGATTGCCCGATGGTTACTCCGCTACCCGTTACCACTCGCTAGTCGTAGCGCAGGAAGGCCTGCCGGATTGCCTTGAGGTGACGGCATGGACTGAGAATCCCGATGGGACGCGCGAGGCCATCATGGGGCTACGACACAAGTCGCTACCGGTGCATGGCGTCCAGTTCCATCCCGAGTCCATTGCCACGCAGCATGGGCACGCGTTGCTGCGCAACTTCTTGGCGCTGCGAGTTCACGTATGAAGCCGGTCAGCATCACCCCGCATGAGGCATTGCAGCGCGCCATTGAGCACCGCGAGATTTTTCACGACGAGATGGTCGATTTGATGCGCCAGATCATGCGTGGCGAAATTCCAGCGACGATGGTCGCGGCGATCGTCATCGGACTGCGAGTCAAGAAGGAAACAGTCGGCGAAATCACGGGTGCCGCGCGTGTCATGCGCGAGTTGGCGATTCACGTCGATACGCCTCCCTACAAGCATTTCATCGATATCGTTGGAACGGGTGGCGATGGCGCGCATAGCTTCAATATCTCGACCGCAAGCATGTTTGTCGCGGCGGCTGCGGGCGCGTACGTGGCAAAGCATGGCAACCGCAGTGTGTCGTCCAGTTCGGGTAGCGCCGATGTCTTGGAGGCCTTGGGCGCCGTAATTGACCTTGATCCCCGCGGGGTCTCGGCGAGCCTGCAGCAAACGGGGATTGGATTCATGTTCGCACCTAACCACCATCCGGCGATGAAAGCCGTGGCGGCCGTGCGACGAGAGCTTGGTGTTCGCACGATTTTCAACATCCTTGGCCCATTAACCAACCCGGCTGGCGCCCCTGCGATCCTCATGGGCGTATTCCACCCCGATTTGGTCGGTATCCAGGTTCGCGTCCTGCAGCAATTGGGGGTGGCGCGGGCCATGGTGGTCTACGGGAAGGACGGGCTGGATGAAATTTCGCTTGGCGGCTCGACGCTGGTCGGCGAGCTACGCGATGGCACGGTGCGCGAATACGAAATCGAGCCGGAAGACTTTGGATTCGCCATGTCGTCCAGCCGCAATCTTCGTGTTGATGGCGCCCGTTCTTCGCGCGACCTGTTGCTCGCAGCGCTGGAAAACCGGCATGTGGTTGCCCGCGACGTGGTGTTGTTGAATGCTGGCGCAGCGTTGTATGTCGCAGGTTTGGCGGCGAGCATTGCGGAAGGCATTTCGCTTGCGCGCGCAACCATCGACAGCGGCGCCGCGCGCGCGCGGGTCGATGCGTTTGTCGCTTCTACTCGCGCATTGGCAGGAGGGCGGTCTTGAGCGACATCCTCAAGAAGATCCTGGCCCGCAAGGTCGAGGAAGTCGCTGTTCGAAGCGCCGAGCTCTCGATGGCTGAGCTTGCTTCGCGCTGCCAATCCATGCCGCCTGCTCGCGGCTTTGCGATGTCGTTGGATGCGCGTGTGCGAACAGGAATGCCGGCCGTCATCGCGGAAATCAAAAGGGCCAGCCCCAGTGCAGGCGTGATCCGAGCCGATTTCGATCCGGAGGCGTTGGCGAAAAGTTACGCAGGCGGTGGGGCAACCTGCTTGTCCATCCTAACCGACACCGACTTTTTTCGAGGCAGCGACACTCATCTTAAGCTTGCGCGTTCGGCATGTTCGCTACCGGTGCTCCGCAAGGATTTTCTTGTTGATCCGTGGCAGGTATATGAATCGCGTGCGATGGGCGCCGATTGTGTGTTGCTGATTGTCGCTGCGCTGTCAGATGCCCGATTGTTCGAGCTAGCCGAGTCGGCTAATGAACTCGGCATGGACGTGTTGGTTGAGGTCCACGATGAAGCGGAGCTTGAGCGAGCGCTCTCCCTACCGGCCCGACTCATTGGAGTCAATAATCGCAGCTTGCGTGATTTCGTTACGGACGTGGGGACCACGCTCGAGTTGGCTGCGCGGGTGCCAGGCGATCGATTGCTGGTGAGCGAGAGTGGAATCCGAAGCCGGTTGGACGTTGCGCGGTTGCGCGCAGCCGGTGTGCGGGCATTTCTGGTTGGCGAAGCGTTTATGCGTGCTGACGATCCAGGATCCGAGTTGAGCCGCTTGTTCCGTGAATCGAGCCAATGATCTCAGTTCAGCAGGGCAAGGCAAATGAGCCTCGCGTGGTCCTCTTCGATTTCGACGGCGTACTTGTGAGGGGGGATAGCTTCCGACTGTTCTTGCGCATGCGCTTGCGCCGTCAGCCATGGCGCGTCGTGCTGCTGCTCACGCTACTTCCTGCAGCACCGCTGGTCCTTTACCGGACGGGGCGACTCGTCCTTGTGCGCTGGCTTGTACGCATGTTGTTGCTGGGCACGAACATGCCGCGCTACCAAGCACTGGCTGAATCACATGCAAGGGTGCTTGCGACCCGGCGCGGACTCTTTGTTCGCGACGCAGTCAGCGCGTTGCGTCGCCATCTGTTGCGGGGCGACCGCGTTGTCGTCGTGACGGGTTGCGAAGAGCATTTGGCTCGCGCGTTGCTTCAGGCGGTCCGCCTGGATGGTGTCGAATTGGTCGGGTCTCGACTGAGCGCGGCATGGTTCGGGGTAGCGCTCGCCGTGCACAACGTGGGCCAGGAAAAGACGGGCCAACTGAGAGCGGGGGGCGTTGAACCGCCCTATTCATGCGTCTACAGCGACAGCGCTGCGGATCTTCCGGTCCTTGTGCTTGCTGAACGCGCTGTGCTGGTCAACCCCAGCCCCGATCTCCGCGAGCGCCTGCAGAGCCTCCTCGGCGAGCCATATGCCGAAGTTGAATGGGCCTGAGTCGATGCATCAGCGTGTTCCCAGCACGACGATGGTCTTGCCAGATACCCGGATCATGCCGCGCTCCTCGAGTTGCTTGAGCACACGCCCGGCCATTTCTCGCGAGCACCCGACGATGCGCGACAGTTCTTGTCGGGAGACACGGATCTGAGTTCCTTCGGGATGGCTCAGGGCGTCCGGCTCCATGCATAGATCCAGTAGCGTTCGGCTGATGCGCGTCGAAACGTCCATGAAGGCCAATCGGCTGGCCTGTCGCGAGGCGCGCAGAAGGCGGGAAGAAAGCTGTGTGCCGATCAAATAAAGCAGTTTTGGGCACTCTTCCCGCAATGTGGTTGCAAAGAGTTGAAAGAGACGCTCATAGCTAATCTCGGCCAATTCGCAGACGCTGCGCGTGCGAACCGTCGTCTCGCGCTGGGTCGGCTGGAAGAAGAGGCCGGTTTCCCCAATGAACTCGCCGCGATTGATGTACGCGACGATTAGCTCGCGACCCTCTTCATCCTCGCTCAGGACGCTGACGGATCCATCGATTACATAGAACAGTGTGGTCGGCGGATCGCCGGGACGAATGATCGCTGTTTTCGTGGGGTAACGCCGCCGATGACATTGAGCGAGGAATCGCTCGATCGAGTCGGGATCGGGGGCCAGTGCTGCCGGGGCCTGACTGCGTCGGAAATTTTCCTGCAACAGATACTTCAGGCTCACGCCGTCCCCCTTTTCCGTCTGTAGGCCGCAATGACGCCACCTAGTTGCATTGTGGCATCTAGGGCTGCTCTTGGCATCTAGTCAAGCCGCCATCCCGGCGGCGATACTATATGGCTGTCCACCGCCGTTTGTCCTGGCGGGTCCGTTTACGCCACCGAGGATTCCGCCGTGGTCAAGCCGCTGCCGCGCCTGCGCCTGCAGGGTTTCAACAATCTGACCAAGTCGCTGAGCTTCAACATTTACGACATTTGTTACGCCGTTTCCGAGGATCAGCGCACGCGCTACATCGAGTACATCGACGAGCAGTACGATGCCGATCGCCTCACGCAGATTCTGAGTGACGTCGCTGAAATTATTGGCGCCAACATCCTCAACGTTGCGCGGCAGGACTATGACCCCCAGGGCGCATCCGTGACCATGCTGATTTCCGAGTATCCGGTGGTCGAGAAGCTGGGCAGGGATGTGATCTCGGACGCGGTCGTCGCGCACATGGACAAGAGCCACATTACGGTCCATACGTATCCGGAAACCCATCCCCACAACGGCATTGCCACCTTTCGTGCCGACATCGATGTGTCGACGTGCGGCGTCATTTCGCCCTTGAAAGCGCTAAATTTCCTGATCGATAGTTTCGAATCCGACATTGTGACGACCGATTACCGGGTCCGCGGGTTTACACGGGACGTCAAGGGCAAGAAGCATTTCATTGATCACAAGATCAACTCGATCCAGGACTACCTAGCCAAGCATATCCAGCAGAAATACGAGATGTTTGATGTCAACGTATACCAAGAGAACATCTTCCACACGAAGATGCATATCAAAGACTTCGACCTGGATACGTACCTTTTTGAAGCGAATGCCAGCGATCTCTCATTCAAGGAACGTCAACGCATCGAAGCGCTGCTGAAGCGGGAGATCGAGGAACTCTTCCACGGGCGCAACTTGATGTGAGTGGTGGCTCCCGTTATAGACCTGACTCAGATCCGGTAAGCGACGGCCTTCATCAGTTCGGCGCTTGCGTGCATCAAATCGGGCCAGGGCCAGGGCAATTCCTGCGCGCCAGCGGCGCGCGCCTCGGCACCGTGGCGCGCTTCGTCCTCCCTCATTCGCGCCACTACGGCACGAGAAGCGGCGTCAGTGGCAGGTAGCTTTCGGAGGTGCTCTCCAAGATGCGCCTCGACTTGACGCTCCGTCTCGCTAACGAAGCCAAGACTCAGCGCTTCGCCTGCCAACGCCGACAGTGCGCCAAGGATGTAGCTGCCCGTGTACCAAAGCGGGTTGAGCAAGCTGGGTCGTGCGTCGAGGGCGCGGAGGCGCGCCTCACACCATGCGAGGTGATCGGCCTCCTCGCGCGCGGCGCTCATCAAGTGCGTCCTGATGGCTGGCTCCCGGGTGAAGGCGGCTTGCCCTAAATAGAGCCCCTGCGCGCAAATCTCTCCCGTATGGTTCACGCGCATCAACCCGGCAGACGCGTCCCTTTCCGCCTTGTTCAGGGTCGCTTCCGGGATCCCCGCGGCTGGATCTAGCTGGCGCGCCACTGGACCGCCGGAAAGCGTAGCCAAAGCGTTGTCCAAGCCGCAGAGAAAGCGGTCGACTAAGCCGTCAAGGGGTAAGGGCATAGGCACCGTCCGCACGGTACGAGTTAGCGTAGTTTAGCGCCGTGCGCAGCCTAGAACCCCCGGGGCGTCGCCACGCTATCCACGGGATGCCCGGTCAATCCTCTGGAGCGCCGCTGCCGCTTGCGCACGGCCTAGCCCCGAGGTTAGACTCCCGCTTCTAACTTTTCGATACCTGTGCATCACGGGGTGTTTGCATGAAAACGTTCAGCGCCAAGGGCGAAAGCGTACAGCGCGACTGGTATGTGGTCGATGCCACGGGCAAGACCCTGGGCCGTCTCTGTTCGGAAATCGCTTCGCGTCTGCGCGGCAAGCATAAGCCCGTGTACACGCCGCATGTGGACACCGGCGACTACATCGTGGTGGTGAACGCCGCCAAGGTGGCGGTGACCGGCAACAAGCTCGATGACAAGAACTATCATCGGTTCACGGGCTATGTCGGCAACCTCAAGACGACGTCGCTCAAGGACATGCTGGCCAAGCATCCGGAGCGCGTCATCGAGATCGGCGTCAAGGGGATGCTTCCCAAGAATCCGCTTGGTCGGGCCATGTATCGTAAGCTCAAGGTTTACGGTGGGTCCGAGCATCCGCACACCGCCCAGCAGCCGCAGCCGCTGAACATCTGAGGATACCCATGGCCATCTTGCAACAGAATTACGGCACGGGTCGTCGCAAGACCTCCGCCGCACGTGTGTACCTTCGCAAGGGCGGTGGTTCGATCACTGTCAACGGCAAGCCGCTCGAGCAGTTCTTCGGGCGTGAAACGTCGCGCATGATCGTTCGTCAACCTTTGGAACTGACGGAGACCACGAGCAAGTTCGATGTTCTGGTCACGGTCGAGGGTGGCGGTATTACCGGTCAGGCCGGCGCCATTCGACTCGGTATCGCGCGTGCGCTTGTGGAATACGACGAGACGCTCAAGGCGCCTTTGCGTAAAGCGGGATTCATGACGCGTGACGCCCGTGAGGTCGAACGCAAGAAAGTCGGCCTTCACAAAGCCCGGCGCGCGACCCAGTTCTCCAAGCGCTGAGATCGCCCGTTGGGAGATCGTCTAATGGTAGGACAACGGACTCTGACTCCGTTTATCTAGGTTCGAATCCTAGTCTCCCAGCCAGTTCCAGAGCCCCGCTAGGCGGGGCTCTGTCGTTTGGGGTCCCACCGAGGCCCTTCATTCGACCAGTGGAAGCACGGCGAGGACCTCCTCGAGTCCAGTAACACCGCGCGCAATTGCGGCAGCGCCGGCAACGCGCAACGGCCGGAGCCCTGCGCGTCGCGCCAGATCGCCGAAAGTCCCGAGGTCAAACGCGGCATCAATGCTGGCACGGAGCGCCGGATTCAGCGCAAGCATTTCATATACTGCGATGCGGCCTCGGTAGCCCGTATGCCGGCACTCGACGCAACCTACCGGCTCGAATGTGCGCGCGGGCAGCGGTAGTTCATAGCCTTGGGTCAACGACCGCCATAGCGCCTGATCAAGCCGCGATTCGCGTTTGCAGTGCGGGCACAATGTGCGCAGCAGTCGCTGCGCGACGACTCCGGCCAACGTGGACTGGACCAGATAATGGGGCACTCCGAGGTCGAGAAGCCGCGTAATCGCACTGGCCGAGTCATTTGTGTGAAGCGTGGACAGGACAAGGTGCCCCGTCAATGCAGCTTGCACGGCCATGTGTGCTGTTTCGAGATCGCGAATCTCGCCGACCATGATGATGTCGGGGTCCTGCCGCAGCAGCGTGCGGACGCCAGCGGCGAAGTCCAGGTCCAAAGCCGGTTGTACCTGCATTTGGTTCAGCTCCGGCGCCACCATCTCGATTGGGTCCTCGATGGTGCAGACATTGAGTTCAGGCCGGGCCAAGTGCTTAAGTGTGGAATAAAGAGTGGTGGTTTTTCCCGACCCGGTCGGTCCCGTGACGAGCACGATCCCGTGCGGCCGCTCGACCAGCGAGCGCCAGAGCACTTCTTCGTGCGCATCGAAGCCCAGTTCGGCATAGCTACGCACCACGATGTCCGGATCGAAGATGCGCATCACGACTTTTTCGCCAAATGCGGTCGGCATGGCCGAGATCCGCAATTCGACTTCACGACCGCCGGATGACCGGGTCTTGATGCGACCATCCTGCGGTCGCCGTCGTTCCGCAACGTCCATGCGGGCCAGAATCTTGATTCGGGCGGTCACTGCGGACTGAACCTGTGGTGGCAGCTCGAAGACGCTGTGCAGGACGCCATCGATCCTGAAGCGAACGCGACCCATTTCGCGACGAGGTTCGAGGTGAATGTCCGAGGCACGCTGCTCAAAGGCGTATTGCAGCAGCCAGTCAACGATGTTGACCACATGGCGGTCGTCTGCACCCAGTTCACCCCCGTTGCCCAGTTCAACCAACTGCTCAAAGTTGAGGATCGCACTAGGCGCATTCTCCGAACCGGCTTCGCGCGCCAGCTGGACTGATCGCTGCACCCCATAGAGCTGAGCAAGATAACGGTGGATTTCGACGGGATTGGCGACCACCCGGTGAACATCGCGCCGCAGCATTGGCGCGAGATCCTTGGCCCAATTGGAGTCAAAGGGCTCGGCACTCGCGAACGTGACGGCTTCCGGCGTAACGTTGACGGGAAGGATACGGTGGCGCTGTGCATAGGCTTGGCTGACGATTTGCGTGACCCGCGCGACATCGATCTTGGTCGGGTCGATGCGCAGATAGGGGAGGCCGGCCTTGCCGGCCAGCCACTCTGCAAGCCGTTCGACGCTCAGCGGGCGACCAGGGCTGGCGCGGTCTTCGAATTCAGCATTACCAATCAGGACAAGCGGATGAATGTCGATGGTGCTTCGGGCAGCGCGTTGTGGCCGCGACCTCGATCGCAGCAGTCGAGCATCATCGGCGGTCAACCGTCCGTCGGCGACCAGAGCCGCCAGCACCTCGTCCAGTTCCAGGCGGCCGCGGCGGCCCAGCGGCATCGGCGGATTAGGTTGCGTGACCATCAACACCTCGCGCAGTGGCTCCGTATACTAGCCCGCTTTGCGCAATTGACCGGAATCGCCCATGTCGGGTCCTAGCTTTCAGGATGTAATCCAGACGCTGAACCGCTACTGGGCGGAACAAGGCTGTGTACTGGTCCAGCCATTCGATACGGAAGTCGGCGCGGGTACGTTTCATCCCGCCACTTTCCTGCGTGCGCTCGGACCCGAGCCTTGGGCCGCAGCGTATGTGCAGCCCTGCCGGCGGCCAGCCGACGGGCGCTATGGCGAGAATCCGAATCGCCTGCAGCACTACTACCAGTATCAGGTGGTGATGAAGCCCAACCCCGAAAACATACTCGACCGTTACATAGGGTCTCTCAAGGCTCTCGGGATCGATCCGCTGGTACATGACCTGCGCATGGTTGAGGACAACTGGGAGTCGCCCACCTTGGGCGCGTGGGGATTGGGCTGGGAGATCTGGCTCGACGGAATGGAGGTGACCCAGTTCACCTATTTTCAGCAGGCGGGAGGTCTGGAATGTCGCCCGGTGACGGGCGAAATCACCTATGGGTTGGAGCGGCTCGCCATGTACTTGCAGGACGTCGACAATGTCTTCGACCTGGTTTGGACACGGGCACCCCATGGCACAGTGACTTACGGAGAGGTGTTTCTGCAGAACGAAGTTGAACAGAGCACCTACAATTTTGAGCATGCTGATGTAGCTGAAATGCGACATCGCTTTGATGCCTGCGAAGCTGAAGCACAGAAATTGATTGCTCTGGGCCTTCCGTTGCCAGCCTATGACCAAGTGTGCAAGGCGAGTCACAGCTTCAATTTGCTGGATGCACGGCGCGCCATTAGCGTCAGCGAACGTCAGCGGATGATCCTGCGTGTACGTGCGTTGGCCCGTGGCGTCGCGGAGGCCTACGTGGCCCGAAGAGAGCAAATGGGGTTCCCGGGAATGTGCAAGGTAGGGCCGCGCCATGTCTGACGTCGCGGCGAGGTCGCTCCTGATCGAGCTTGGCACCGAAGAATTGCCAGTCGGTTCAGTGGATCATTTGGCTGAGGCATTGCTG
The DNA here is from genome assembly GCA_021795435.1 of Pseudomonadota bacterium. Lineage (GTDB taxonomy): Bacteria > Pseudomonadota > Gammaproteobacteria > Xanthomonadales > Rhodanobacteraceae > Metallibacterium. The sequence continues at coordinate 649 of JAJYPJ010000019.1, read as the reverse complement.
CAAGGCTTGCGCAAGGCGCTGAGTGCGCATGACATCCCGTTTGATGACGATGGCGGTGCCCAAGCACGTGCGTTTTGTACTCCGCGGCGCTTGGCTGTCCGCATTCCGAATGTTGCTCCGCGGCAGCGCGACCGAAGTTCAAAAGTATTCGGTCCATCGATCGCCGTTGGACTGGATACCGAGGGCAAACCCACTCCCGCACTACTAGGCTTCGCGGCTCGTAATGGCGTGAACGTGGAATCGCTGCTTCGCGAGATGACCGACAAGGGCGAACGATTCGTCTGCGCCATCGAACGAGCCGGGCAGCCTTTGGCGACACTGCTGCCGAATATCTTGGTAACCGTTGCAAAGGGCCTGCCGATCGCGAAGCCGATGCGCTGGAGTAGTCATGACTATAGCTTTGTGAGGCCATTGCAATGGCTGGTCGTTCTGCATGGTGATCAAGAGGTCGATGCGGAGCTCTTCGGCATACAAGCTTCGCGTCACTCGCGCGGGCATCGCTTCATGGATGACCGCCCCGTCCGGATCGCCGATGCGGACGCCTATGTAGAATCCCTGAGGGCTGCCAAGGTGATCGTCGATCCAGCGGAACGCCGTCATCGCATCCACGGGGAGGTGGCAAGGGCGGCGGCTCGTATTGGTGGCCGCC
>JAJYPJ010000071.1 GCA_021795435.1 Pseudomonadota bacterium | reverse complement strand
ACGCGCCAGGGTTCCGGTTTCGGAAGCCACTACTCTATCCGGCTGAGCTACGGGCGCGTGGCCGAGTATTCTCGCACGGTTCCGTGGCCTCAGGCCAAGCCCCGGCTTTCGCGGCCGAGGTTGAGCCGCTGGCGGGCTTGGCTATACTGCGCGGCACTGTGCCCTCAGTCGGGCGCGGCCGGATCCTTGACGAGGTATAGACGTGAGCGGACCGATCAGCTCTTCCGACCAGCGTTTCCTGCGCCAGTTCTCCACGGTGATCGTGATCCTCGTGCTTGTGGCCTTCGGGCTGATTGCGATCGCGGCGTACATCTACGACCGCATGCCGCAACCAGCCGATCCCGCGCTGACGAGCTCCATCGAGGCGCGCATCGCGCCGGTCGGTGCATCCTACGCCGGCGCCGCTGGCGCCGCAGCAATCCAGGCGGCTCAAGCAGCGGCTACGAAGGCGGCTGCGTCCGAGGTCGCCTATGGCGGCACGCTCAATGGCCAGGACATCTACAACCACCTGTGCCATACGTGCCACGCGACGGGCGTTGCCGGCGCGCCAGTGGTCGGTAACGCGAAGATGTGGGATCCGCGGATCGCCCAAGGGCTCGCAGTGCTCGTGCAGCACGCAATGAACGGCTACCACGGCCCTGATGGCAACTTCATGCCGCCCAAGGGCGGGAATCCCGCGCTGAGCCAGGCGCAGATCGAAGCCACCATCAAATGGATGGTGTCGCAGGTCAAGAAATAGGACGTGCCGTTGCGGTCGCCCGCCGCGAGCGTCACCGCTGAGCCACCGGACTTCTGATCATTACGGGCACGCAGATGGGTGCAACATCGCTCGCCGCGCTTCCGGCGCAATTCCCCGTTTCCGCGGGGCGCTACGCGCTCGCGGGTCCGGCGGGCCTGATCGAGGTCGCCGTCGATCCTGCCGAGTCGGCGCTGGCGCGCGCCGGTACCGCCATCATTTGCCATCCGCACCCGCTGCAGGGCGGCAGCATGAGCAACAAGGTGGTGACGATGCTGGCGCGCACGCTCGGCGAGTCCGGCCTCAACACCGTGCGCTTCAACTTCCGCGGCGTAGGGGAGTCGGAGGGGGCTTTCGACGATGGCAATGGCGAGGGCGCCGATCTCGTCGCGGTCGCGGACTGGGTCCGCTCGACGCAGCCCGGCGACGCGCTGTGGCTCGCCGGTTTCTCGTTTGGCAGCTATGTCAGCATCGCCCACGCCCGACAGCTGGATGCAGCAGGCCTGGTCAGCGTGGCACCGCCCGTCGAGCGCTGGCCATTCGCCGCCCTGGCGCTGCCCGGCTGCCCGTGGCTGATCGTGCAGGGTGAAGATGACGACGTCGTGCGGCCCCAGGCCGTTTACGATTTCGTGGAACAACTGGAAGCCAAGCCCGCGTTGATCCGAATGCCGGAAACAGGGCACTTTTTCCATCGCAAACTGATGGATTTGCGTGGCGCCGTGCGCCATGCCATTCGCGGCTGGCTACCGCCACTGCGCGACCGCGAGTGAGCGCGGCAACGGGGTTGCTCCCAAGCGCGCGGTATGCGGCCGGCGTGGAGCAAGGACTGTGGGAGGACGATCCAGCGCAACGCCAGGCGCTGCCGCGTTTCGATGCCCTGCACGTGGCGTCCTGCCAGGAGGCAACCTCGTTTGGCGCAAGGCTCAGGCAGTTGGTCGCCGGCTCGGGCGCCGCGAAGCGGCCGTTGGGGCGCGGTCTCTACCTCTGGGGGCAGGTAGGGCGCGGCAAGACCTTCCTCATGGATCTTTTTGTCGAGGGACTCCCGCCCGGAGTGGCTGAGCGATGGCACTTCCATCGCTTCATGGGCATGGTCCAGACCGAATTGAAGCGCCTGGATGGAACCATCGACCCGCTGCTCCGGATCGGTGCGGCCATTGGCGCACGTGCGCGCGTGCTGTGCCTGGACGAGTTCCAGGTCGGCGACATTGGCGATGCGATGATCCTGGCCGGCCTGTTGCGCGCGCTGGAGCGTGCGGGGGTGACGCTGGTGACGACGTCCAATACGCCGCCCAAGGATCTTTATCGCAATGGACTGCAGCGGGCACGCTTTCTCCCGGCGATCGCATGGCTCGAGGAGCACTGCCACGTGCTGCAGATGGACAGCCCGCACGACTGGCGCCTGCGGGCACTCAAGCAGGCGCCAACATGGCTGACGCCGCTGAATGCGGAGAGCGAGCGGCAATTGGCGCGGATATTCGACCGCCTGACCCATGGCGGTTCCGCGCAGCAGGGCGGGATCATTCAGGTGCTTGATCGCCCCATTGTCGTCCGGCGTCTGGCGGGCCCAGTGGCCTGGTTCGAATTCGATGCGCTCTGTGGCGAGGGGCGTGCCGTGGCCGACTACATCGAGATTGGACGCAGTCACGCGCACGTGCTGGTCTCGTCCATCCCGCAGTTCAACACGGACCGTGAGGACCCGGCGCTGCGCTTTGTCCGGATGGTCGACGAATTCTACGATCGCGACGTGAAGCTGATTTGCTCGGCAGCCGTGCCGATCATCGAACTCTATGACGGGCGGCGCCTGCGGGCCGAGTTCGCCCGCACCGAGAGCCGGCTCATTGAAATGCAAAGCGAGGATTACCTGGCACGGGCTCACCGCGAATGAGCCCGGCGCGCGGGCCGAGAGGACCGAGCGAGCGTTTGGCGTAGGCTTGGCCCATGGATTGCGCACTGCTCCTCGTCGTCGGGCGCCTCGACCGTGATCCCGCGGCGTGGATTCTTGCCCTGCACCTCGTGGTCATCGCGTTCAATGTCGGGGGCATGGTGGCGATTCCGCTGGGTGCATGGCGGGACTGGCGATGGGTGCGCGCACCGCTTTGGCGCACGCTCCATCTCGTTTCACTGGCGATCGTGGCAGTGCAGGCGGTCCTTGGCCGTGCATGCTTCCTGACCCTCTGGCAGGACGATCTGCAGGGGCGTGCGGCGGTCCCCATGATCGAGCAGTGGGTGAATCGCCTTGTGTACTGGCCCATTCCCATGGCCGTCTTCACCGTCATCTACCTGGTCGTGTTGTTCTACGTGCTGTGGCTGTGGTGGCGCTGGCCGCCCACGCGCCAGTGGCGAGGGTGACCTCGGCGCTCCATGAGGTCCGCGTGGGCCACCCGATGGGCCAGGCCTGAATCGAGCAATGGCATGCGCGGCGCGGCGCGGCGCGGCGGGTGCGTGGGTCGTCGAACTACAATGGCGTTCCGAGCCGCCATGTGATCCGGAGTCCATGATCCCGCACGAGAACACCCTGTTGGGCCGGTCGGTTGCCTATCCGCGGCGGGTCGATAGCAGCGTGCTCGTGCCCATCGCGCGCGCGGATTCGCGCGTCGGACTGGATGTCGAGGCGTCCGCGTTGCCGTTCCATGGCGAAGACCTGTGGGGGTGCTACGAACTCTCCTGGCTGGATGCGCGCGGGAAGCCGCTGCGCGCGGTTGCGGAATTGCGGGTTCCTGCGTCATCGCCGAACCTCGTCGAGTCGAAGTCCCTCAAGCTTTACTTGAACGGCTACGCCTACGAACGGTTCGATAGCGAGATCGACGCCGGCTCACGGATCGTCCGGGACCTCGAGCATGCCGTCGGCGCGCCGGTTGGTTTCACGCTCCTGCCGAGTGCCCAGTGGCCGGCGTTGCAACTCGAAGCCGCCCCGGGGATCAGCCTGGATCGCGAACCCCTGGCCGTGGATGGCTACGGGCCGCCCGCGCCGGAGCTGCTGCGGGCCGATCCGCGGCATCAAGTGACTGAAACGGTGCACAGCACGCTGTTCCGGTCCAACTGTCCCGTGACCGGGCAGCCGGACTGGGCGACGGTCGTCATCGACTACACGGGTCGGCGGATCGATCACCCAACCCTCCTCGCCTATCTCATCAGCTACCGCGACCACGCGGGGTTCCATGAACAGTGCGTCGAGCGTATCTGGCTGGACCTGAAACGGTACTGCGAGTGCGACCAATTGACCGTCCATGCGCGCTTCACCCGCCGCGGCGGGCTGGACATCACCCCGTTGCGCAGCGATGTTCCGGGCGCGCGGCTTTCCTCCTGGCGGCGCGATCCCGTGCAATAGCGTGACGTCTTACCGATCGGTAAGGCCGCCCCGTGCGACAGCCGCCGTGGGAGCCTGCTAGGCTTTGCGGCTCCTGCACGGGAAATCGAGCATGGCCCAGTCCCCAGTTACCGGTGCGCGCTACAGCGCGGGCCAGCGCAGTCTCCACTGGCTGATCTTCGCCTGCGTCCTGCTGGCTTACGTCTTCATCAACATCAAGGGCTGGCTGCCGCGCGGCGACGCGGCGCGCGCCGGGATGCTCGAGGCCCATTTCGCGGCCGGCATTGCCGTGTTGCTGCTGATCCTGCCGCGCCTGATGCTGCGCCTGCGCCGCGGCACGCCGGCCGTGACGCCGGTGCCGCCGCGTCCGTTGCAGATCCTCGGCCACATGACCCACGGACTCCTTTACCTGTTCCTGGTGGTCCAGCCGGTCCTCGGCATCCTGGCGGTCGAGCTCGGCGGGCATGCCATCGACCTGCCGTTCGGCCTGGTGATCCCGGCGTTTCACACGCCCGGCAATGCCGCGCTCGCCCACAGCATCCGGGAAATCCACGAAGATGTCGGCGACATCTTCTACTGGGTCCTCGGCCTGCACATCGTTGCCGCGCTGTGGCACCATCTCTTTCGGCACGATGACACGCTGAGGCGCATGCTCTGATCCCGGGCCATCCCGTCAGATCGTCTGCAAGCCGTGGCCGGAAACGACGGCCATGATGACGCCGAAGAACAGCGTGAACATGAGGGCCATGAACGCGAAACCGATGATCATCAGCACGCCCTGGATGATGAAGTAGACCCGCAGCTTGTCCAGGGCCTGGCGCAGGGCGCTCTCGTCGCCGGCCATCTGTGCCCGCTCGATGGCGCCGCCGCACTGCAGCAGCAGCACGCCTTGCCAGATCGGAATCCACGCCCACAGGATGCCGATGACCGACATCGCCTGCAGCGCGCCGATGACGATGTCGACAATGCCAACGAACTTCACCCATCCCTTGCCGCTGGCCAGCGGCATGCTGAGGTCTCGGATGGCCTCGCTACGCTCGTCCATAATTCCCCCTGTCGTGGAAGCGCTCGTCCGCTCGCAAGCCTAGCAGCGTCGCATCAGGACGAACATGCGGCGCGAATCGCCTCGCTTTAGCGACTGCGGCGGCGCAGCGCCTCGACCGGAAAGCTCGATTCGTGCCCGAGCGGTGTGCGGCGGGGCTCCCCCGTGCGAGGGGCATGGCCATGCAGGTAGACGATTTCCCAGGTCGATGCGATGCGCCCGTCGGGCAGTGACGGATAGGCTTTGCGCATGCGATCCAGTCGCGCGCGGCCGGTGAGGCCACGCATCCGTTCGGCATCGGCATTGGTGGCACCCAGGCCCTTCAGTTCCCGCAGCAAGGCGTGGACGTCCGGATAGGTCACGGTGACGCGCTCGCTGCTCAAGACAGGATCCCGCACGCCCGCGGCCAGGGCTGCATCGCCGAGGTCGTGCATGTCCAGGAAGCGCGACACGTGCGGGCGGGTCCCATCGGCCTCGGCCCAGGCAGCGCGCAGTTCCGTCAACGTGTCCGGCCCGAAGCTGGAGAGCAGCAGCGTCCCGCCCGGCTGGAGTACGCGAAGCAATTCCGCGAACAGGGGCAGTGGCTCGCTGATCCACTGGACGCACAGATTGGAATACAGCGCGTCGAATGCGCCGTCCGCGAAAGGCAGCGCCTGGGCATCGCCGGCCACGCGCGCAAAGCCGCGTCCCAGGATGCCGGCATGGCGACGCGCCGCGCGCAGCATCGGAACCGCGAGGTCGGCCGCGACGACCTGGGTTCGCGGAAGCGCTTTCGCCAGTGCCGCGCTGCCTCGGCCCGTGCCGGCGCCGAGGTCCAGGATGCGCGCGGGCTGCGGGCGAACGTCCAGCAGGGACTGGCGCAGCCGCGCGCCGATCTCCTGCTGCAGGGCATCGTGTTGCTCGTAACTCCGGGCGGCGCGCGAAAAGGCCCGGCGGACCTGGGCGCCATCGAGCATGAAGGGCTCAGTCATGGTCGTCGATCCGCCAGTTCGCGCAGGGCTGCGGCAATGGTGTCGGCATGGCCAATGAATCCGGCATGGGCGGCATGGGGGAGCTCGAGGTAGCGGGCTTGCGGCATGACCTGCGCGGCGCGGCGCTGGGCCTCCGGCGGCACGACGCGGTCGCGGCGGCCCGCCACCCACAGCGTCGGCAGCGCAAACGCGGGCAACGCATCGCGCAGGTCGGTTCGCGCGAGCAGCCCGAGTCCCTCCCGAAGCTTGGCCGGGTCGGGCGCCCCGCGGGCAAAGACCGCGTGCCGGAGGGCGCGCAGATCGGCCTGGGCCTGGGCGTCACCGAGCACTTCAAGTGCAAGGAACCGCTCGACGGTCGCGCGATAGTCGGTGCCGAGGGCTTGCTCGAAGGCATCGAATTGCGCAACGGGCATGCCCAGGGGCCAATCGGGGGCCTGCACGAACCGGGGTGTCGAAGAGAGCAGGGACAGGGCGCGTGGCGCGAGCATGGCATCGCGGGCGGCTTCCAGCGCGAAAAGGCCACCCATCGACCACCCCACCCAGAGCGCGCCGGGAGGGATCCGGCCGCGCAGCGCCCTGCAGACGGCGGCGGGGTCGAGGGGCAGGGCGGAATCGCGTGAATGGCCATGACCGGGGAGGTCGACGACATGCAGCGAGAAATCGTCTGAAAGGACCCGGACCAGTGGCGCAAAGATGCCGCCATGCATCGCCCAGCCATGGATCAGGACGAGCGGCTGCATGCCGGTGCCGGTGGTTTCAATCGCGAGGTCACTCATGACTTTCGCCCGATCCCCGTGGTCACGGGCATCCGCGCCTGCAATCCGGAAAGGACATCCAGCAGGCGATCGATGTGCTCCGGTCGATGCGCTGCCGACAGGGCAATGCGGAGCCGCGATCGTCCGGACGGCACCGTCGGCGGACGAATGGCCGGCACGTGTAACCCGGCCTGTTCCAGTGCCCGCGACCACGCCAATGCCGTCTGGGCATCACCGAGCGGGAGCGGCTGGATGGGCGTATCCGACGGGAGCAGGCGCAGGCCGAGCTGTGCAGCGCCCTGGCGAAGCCGCGCGATATTTTCGCGCAATCGCTGGCGCAGCACTTCGCCGGGGGCGCCTTGCGCCAGCCGCACAGCGGCGAGCGTGGCGGCGGCGACGGCGGGCGGCGGCGCCGTCGAGTACACGTGCGCGCGCGCCGACTGAGCCAAGGCCTCGACCAGTCCGGGTGGACCGGCGATGAATGCACCCTGCGTGCCCAGCGCCTTGCCCAGCGTGCCGACGAGTACAGGCACTGCGCGTGCGTCGAGCCCGGCAGCAGCCACGCTGCCGGCCCCGTAGGGACCCAGGACGCCGATGCCGTGCGCATCGTCGACCAGCAGCGTGGCGTGACTGCTTCGGGCCAGCATCGCCAGGTCGGCCAGGGGCGCGATATCGCCATCCATGCTGAAGACGCCATCCGTGGCCAGCAGCGCGGCTGCCGACGGCCGCAGCCCCAACTGCCT
>JAJYPJ010000070.1 GCA_021795435.1 Pseudomonadota bacterium | reverse complement strand
GCGCCGGGCCTGCAAGGTGGCGCCTCGCTCCTCGAGCCCGCGGGCCGGCCAAGGCCGAGCGTGCGCGCCATGTTGCTTTGCAGCGCATCCAATGCTTGCGGGCGTCGCCGCGCGGGCGTAGCGTCTGGGCTGCGGCGCATTGTCGCAGCAGCCGCCGCGCCATGCAGCAGTTTGGACTTCCTACAGGGAACAGACGATGACGCTGAAGACGCAACGCAGAATATGGGCCTCAACCACGGTCGCCGCATTGACGCTGGGACTGGCTTTGTCGGCCTCGAGGCCGGCCCGCGCTTCCGATGCCAATAATGGCGTCCAATGCCGCGCCTTGGCGCAGCACATGCTCGACGCGCTCGCCCAAGGTGATAGCCGTGGCGCAGCCCAGTCCTTCGATTCGGACATGCGAAGCGCCTTGCCGCCACCCAAGCTGGCCGAATTATGGCAACAGGTACGCCAGAACTATGGTGACCTGAAGGCTCGTGGCGACGTGCAGACCATGCAGGTCAATGGCATGGACGTCGTGATCACGCCGATGCAGTTTTCCAAGTCCACGCTCGACGCACAAATCGCCTGCAATCCCCAGCGGCAAATTGCGGGCTTCTTCCTGAGGCCAGTCTCCGCTTGACCTCGTAGGCGCATCCGCCGTCGAGCGGATGCGCGGCCTCGCCACGATCGAGGGACGCAGGCGTCGCAGCCATGCAAGGACTGCGGCATGATCGGTCCATGCACGCGTATCCACCGCCCGCCACCCATGGCCTCGCCACCCGACAGCGGGTCATGGCGGACGCACAGGCGCTCGGCGTCCCGGCGGACTACGGCCGTACACGACAATTGCGTCCGATGCGCGAGCCCGCCCGCCTGACGTTCGTCGGACTCGATACGCAATGCCGGCCCGCCTGGCTGCGTCCGGCCGCGGCCGCGGCATTCGCGCGCATGCGTAGGGCAGCGGCCTCGGAGGACATTGACTTGCTGGTGGTCTCCGCCTGGCGCTCGTTCGAGTACCAGCTTGGCATCATTCGACAAAAGCGCGAGCGAGGCCTCGACATGGAAGCCATCCTCAAGGCCAGCGCCGCGCCAGGCTACAGTGAACACCACACGGGACGGGCACTCGACATCGGCATGCACGGCTATCCCCATCTCGAGGAAGCGTTCGACGAGTCGCCCGCGTTCGCCTGGCTGCAGCGTCACGCAGGGCGCTTTGGCTTCGAACTCTCCTATCCGCGCCACAATCGCCATGGCATCACCTACGAGCCGTGGCATTGGTGCTGGCATGCCGGACGCTGACGGGTGAAGCGGCACGATATCCGCCGCCCAGGCGCCCCGCGGTCGGATCACTGCAACGTGCAGGTCAACGGCTTTGCACGCAGCGTTGAGGGAAGTCCATGCCCCGCATGACGAAACGGCCATGGGGGAATCGACCGCCCGAGCGTACCGCACGCGGATTCCACCCGACGCCTCGGTTTGCAAACCATCGGCAGGCTCGACAACCGCTTCCGAGCCGCGCGCCGCACCACCCGCCGCTGCTCCCGGACTGGTGATTCGAGACCGGCTCGTCCGTTGAGGAAGCCGGCAGCAACAGCGCGTCGCACTGACCTCCGGCGGCCAGCGCTGCGCAACGACGTCGCCACCACCGGCGCACCATGGGGTCGCGTGCATTCCCTCCCGGACCGGCCCGGCGGGCCTCGGGGAAGCGATGTTGATCGAAGTCGCCAATGCCTGGGCCACAGGCCAGCGCGTACACTGCGTGATCAGCAACGGGGCATTCGATGAATTACCGACACGCCTACCATGCCGGCAATTTCGCCGACGTCCTCAAACATGCAGTCCTCCTCGGTACGCTGGAGTCGTTGCTGCAGAAGCCTGCGCCCTTGATGTACCTCGACACGCACGCCGGTCGCGGGGTGTATGACTTGGCGAGCGAGTCTTCGCGGAAAACCGGCGAGCATCATGGTGGGATCGACCGGCTGCTTGAGGCACAGGGCCTCCCGCCGCTGCTGCGCCGCTACATCGATGCAGTGCGTGCGTGCAATGTGGAACCTCGCGTGCGTCACTATCCCGGCTCGCCCTGGCTCGCGCTGCATGTGCTGCGGGCGCAGGATCGCGCCGTGCTGTGCGAGGTACAGCCCGATGAAGTTGCCGCACTGCGCACCGTCTTTGCCGGTGACGGTCGTGCCCATGTGCACCAGCGGGATGGCTATGAGGCGCTACCCGCACTGGTGCCACCTTCAGAAAGGCGGGGACTGGTGCTGATCGACCCACCGTTCGAAGCCCAGGAAGAGGAATTCAAGCGGATCCAGCGTGCCTTGGCGGCAGCACTATCGCGCTGGCCGCGCGGCGTTTACGCCGTTTGGTATCCGATCAAGCTGACGCGAACGCGGGAGCCCTTCTGGCGCTGGCTGCGTGGTTGCAACGCAACCAGCGTGCTGGCGGCGGAACTGGCAGTTCGCGATGAAACATCTCCGCTGCGTCTCAATGGTTGTGGCATGGTTCTGCTCAACCCGCCGTGGAAGCTCGACCAGGCTCTTGCAGCAGCACTTCCGACAGCGGCACGATTGCTGGGAGAAGACGGTCGCGGCTCATGGCGGCTCCAATGGATCAAGCGTGAATTGTGCGATCCTCGTCCCGGTACGTGAACAGCGCCGCCATCAACTCGCCGTCCCATTCAGGAGAATTCGCCATGCGCCCTGTGCTTCCCTGGCTGCGACTGCTGCTGCTGCTATCGCCGCTGGTCATCGTCGGCTGCGCGCCAGCGCCCATCTTCAAGGTTTCCCCCAATGTGGCCAACGTGCCACCGGACACTGTGGCACAAGCCCCCGAACGTTTCACGGGGCGACCGGTCATCTGGGGCGGACAGATCGTGGCGGTCGAGAATCTCCCCGATAGCACCGAAGTCCAGATCCTGGGCTATCCGCTGGATGCCTCCCAGCGGCCACTTCCGAATAGTCCAGCCGGAGGTCGGTTCATTGCCATCATGCGCGGGTACGTCGAGCCCCTGAGCTATCCGGCAGGCGCACTGGTCACATTGACCGGGCACATCCAGGGCATGCGCACCGGCACGGTTGGTGACGCCAGCTACGCGTTCCCGCTGGTCCGCGTGGATGCGGCGCACGTGTGGACGGCAGCCGAACTGCGCAGCGGAAAACCGCATGTGAGCATCGGTGTAGGCGTCGGGATCATCCATTGATCGCGACGGCGGGGCCGCCCGTCAATCTCCGAGACTGGCAGCGGCGGCCTCGTCCTCGTCCGCCGCACCGGGTTCCGGCAGCAACGCGACATGGTGCGGCGCGCAAGCCCTCACGGCCTCGGCAACTTCACGTTTCACCAAGAGATAGCGTCCGTCGAGCTGGACCACCCCCAGTTCACCCGCATTGAGTGTCCTCAGCTGATCGGCGTCGACATAAATCCGCCGGATCTTGCCGCCATATTCGAAGTGTCGAGGCAACTCGGCGTCCTGCAGGTTAAGCACCTTCCCGTCGATCAAGCTACGGACGCGCTCGCGCTGCTCCTTGCGAATGCGTTGTTTCTCGGCGGCAATGCGCGCGGCTTCAGCCTTCTCGCGCTTTTCCTGGGCAAGTCGAAGTGCATATGCCCGTGCCAGGTCGATTTCCGCACTATCGTTCCGCGGCCGCGGGGGCTGCCGAGGCGCATCGGCCCGGTCCGACTCTTTGCGATTTGCCGAATGCGAATCGCGACGTTTCTCCTGACCAACGCGGTCACCCGGCGGCTGTCGAGCCGACTTCGGATTGGCACCGTGCCGGTTCGTGGAGGGCAAGTCAGATGGCTGCCTTGCCGAAGGCTTCAGACCTGCCTTCAACAACAGGTCGCGAAGTGATTCAACCATTTCGCTCTCGTTTGCGGATCGATCAATAGTGAGGCGGTGGCGGTTCGTTGCGCGCGTCCGGCGCAAGCGCTACCCGCACCGCAGCCAATTCCAGCCGGAGCTCGGTCACGGTCCGTTCGATGCGGTCCAGGCGCAGTGCGCGTTCGGCGTCCGTCGCCAGCAGGCCATGAAGCGCCTCGTCCAGGAAGCTCAGCCTGATTTCCAACTCGGTAAGGCGATTCTCCAGCGTGCTCATGGGCGGGACTCCAGCGAACGGCCGCGCCCGATCCCATAATAAGCCAGTCCAGCAGCCTCCACCCCGGCCGGGTCATAGAGATTTCGTCCGTCGAAGAGCACCGGTTCGCGAAGCGCCGAATGGATCCGCAAGAAATCCGGGCTTCGGAAAACCTTCCACTCTGTCACGAGCACCAAGCCGTCTGCTCCGTCGACCGCCTCGTAGGGCTGGGTGCACAGCTGCAAATCGGGGCGTTCACCGTAAATGCGCCGCGCCTCCCGGCCAGCCTCCGGATCAAATGCCTGGATGCGTGCACCCTCGGCCCACAGGGCCTCCATCAGCTCCCGGCTCGGCGCTTCGCGCATGTCGTCGGTGTTGGGCTTGAATGCCAATCCCCACAGGGCGAACGTCTTCCCGGCGAGTGAACCGCCGAAGTGTCGCTTGACCAGCTTGAACAGGTGCCGCTTCTGCGCCTGATTGACCTTCTCGACTGCATCGAGCAGATGGGGCACGTATCCGTGCGCCGAGGCCGTATGCGCCAGGGCCTTGACGTCCTTCGGGAAGCAGGATCCTCCGTATCCGGCACCCGGATAGATGAAGTGGTAACCGATGCGGGGATCCGCGCCAATGCCCTGGCGGACCCACTCCACGTCCGCGCCCACCCGCTCGGCGAGATTGGCAATCTCGTTCATGAAGCTGATCTTCGTCGCCAGCATGGCATTGGCGGCATATTTGGTCAGTTCTGCCGAACGCGTGTCCATCGCCACGATTCGCTCATGGTTGCGGTTGAATGGCGCGTAGAGGCGCTTCAAAACCCCCAGAGCCCTTGCACTGTCGCTGCCGATGACGATTCGGTCCGGGCGCATGCAGTCGTTGACTGCATCGCCTTCCTTGAGGAATTCAGGATTCGAGACAACGTCAAATGGAACCTGAACGTCGCGCGTTGCCAGCACCTCGGCAATGCGTGCGCGGACGCGACCAGCGGTGCCGACCGGTACGGTGGATTTGTTGACCACCACCGCATACCGCCCGAGGTGATGCCCGATGCTGTCCGCAACGGCAAGGACATGGCGAAGGTCGGCACTCCCATCCTCGTCGGGCGGGGTGCCGACCGCGATGAACAAAACCTCGCCGTGGTCGACGGCCAACGCCGAATCGGTGGTGAACTCGAGCAGACCCGACGCGTGGTTTCGCTGGACCATCGGCGCAAGACCAGGCTCGAAGATCGGAATCCGGCCCTGCCTAAGTCCCTCGATTTTCGCAGCGTCGACATCCACGCAAATGACGTGGTTGCCCATTTCGGCCAGACAGGCTCCGGTGACCAAGCCGACGTATCCGGTTCCGAAGATAGCAATTCGCATGCGCGGACTCGCGTCTCAAAGTTCGGATTCTAGCGGGCTGCGCGCGACCCGCAGCCTCCAAACAATTCGGGGCGCGTCATGGGCGCGCCCCGCGTTGTGCCTGTCCGGTTTTAGGAGCCGGCTTACTTGTTGCCGCCTGCAGGGGCCTGCGCGGCCGGCTGCGGAGGCAGGATTTTCAGCGTTTCAACGTCAAAAATCAGCGTTTCGTTGGGCGGCATTGGCCCCTGCGGATTGGCGCCGTAGGCCAGGTTGGCAGGGATGAACAGCTTGAAGTGGCTGCCGACCGGGAACATGGTCAGGCCTTCGCGAAACCCAGGGATGACGTTGCCCAGAGGAATCGATGCCGGGCCGCCATGCTCGGCGGAGGCGTCGAACTTCTGCCCGTTGATGAACGTGCCGGTGTAATTGATCTGCACCGTGTCATTGGCCGTGGGCTTGGGACCGGTTCCCATCTTGATCACTTCGTACTGCAGGCCATCGGGAAGCGTCTTCACACCCGGCCTCGCCTTGTTCTTGGCCAGGAACGCCGCACCCTGTACTTCATTCTTCTGGGCTTCGGCAGCGCGAGCGGCTTCGGCCTTCGCCTGCAGCTTCTTCATGAAAGCCTCGCGCACGGTCTTGGCCTCAGCTTCACTCATTGCCGGCTTCTGACCCGCAAGCACGGTGCGCAGGGCATCGGCAACGATCGCGGGATCGAGCTCCTGGCGAACCAGCGGCGGGATGCCGCTCGCCAGGTCCATGCCGACGAGATAGCTGTTCTTGGCCTTCTGGGTGGTCAAGGCAGGGGCCGCATGGGCCACGCTGACGCCCAGCGAAGTCGTCAGGGCTGCCGCGAGCAGCGCGGGGCGCAGAATCTTGGACATTCGGATTTCCTCGTTAAATGGCAGAACCTCCGGGACCCTAGCGATGCCGGAGCGAGCCGGCATTGTGAGGCCGCCGCAATGGCTTGGCAAACGAACGGCGATCTCGATATCCAACCAGTGCAGCCCCGATTCAGGCTGTTGGACGGCTGCCGGATGGACCCGCCGCCTGCATCGCCGCCCGCCGATCACCACGCCATGCAGGACGCTTCCCGCCGCAAAGTGTTGACGCCCCATGCGGGCATCCGTACCATTTCGGATTCCAGTGCGGGGCCATAGCTCAGCTGGGAGAGCGCTACAATGGCATTGTAGAGGTCGCCGGTTCGATCCCGGCTGGCTCCACCAACTGTCCAAGTCCCCATCGTCTAGAGGCCTAGGACATCACCCTTTCACGGTGGCGACCGGGGTTCGAATCCCCGTGGGGACGCCAAATCGGCAACGATGCGGCACTGTTGGTCCAGGTGTTCAGAGTAAGGCGCGGAGCGGTAGTTCAGCTGGTTAGAATGCTGGCCTGTCACGCCGGAGGTCGCGGGTTCGAGTCCCGTCCGCTCCGCCATTTCAACTCACTGGAACATCCCGGAAATACCCCGAAGCCCGCATTCCAGCGGGCTTTTTCTTGCCTTCACTTCCCGCAAGGCACACTCAAGGTCGCTTGTTTTCCCCCAAGGCTGGGGGTAGCGTTGGCGGTAACTCACCACCTGCATGCAGTGGTTACCCCCATGCTGACACCTTCAGCCGTTGCCAACGCCAAGCCGCAAGCCAAGCCCTACAAACTCGCAGATGAGCGCGGCATGTTCCTGCTGGTGCAGCCCAACGGCTCGCGCTGGTGGCGTTTCAAGTACCGTCGCCCGGATACGCGCAAGGAAAATCTGCTGTCGCTGGGCGTGTTCCCCGACGTGTCGCTAAGGCAGGCGCGCGAACGCCGCGACGCCGCACGCAAGCTGATCGCGGACGGCATCGACCCGGCCGCCAAACGCGAAGCCGAGCGCAGCGCCGACGCCGACACTTTCGAGGCCATCGCGCGCGAGTGGTACGACAAGCACAAGGCCAAGTGGACGCCGAGCTACGCCGAACACCTGCTGCGGCGCCTTGAAGCCAACGTGTTCCCCTACATCGGCGCGCAGGCCATCGCCAGCGTGAACGCCCCGGACATTCTGGCCGTACTGCGACGGATTGAAGCACGCGGCGCCGTGGACCTTGCGCACCGCCAGCACCAAGTCTGCGGGCAGATATTCCGCTATGCCGTGGCGACCGGGCGCGCGGCCGCCGATCCGACCCCTGCCCTGCGCGGCGCCATCCCGCCCGCGCACAAAGTGCACCTG
>JAJYPJ010000069.1 GCA_021795435.1 Pseudomonadota bacterium | reverse complement strand
GCTCCGAGCGCAACGGTCCGCTCGTGGCGGCGGTGCAAGTCGACCCTGCGCAGGGACTGATGCTGATTTCGGACCGCGGAACGCTCGTGCGCACGCGCGTCGCCGAGGTCTCGCAGCTGGGCCGCAATACGCAGGGGGTCATGCTGATCCGGCTCCCGGGCGACGAGAGCCTGGTGGGTGCGGTGCCACTCGGCAACGAGGACGAGGAGCCCGGTGAAGTGGCGACCGCGCCAGCACCGGCGGCCGATGCGCCGGACGAGCCGTCGTGAGTCCGGCGTGCGGGGGGCGGGAAAATCCCGGCCCCCGCACCCAGGACGGCGCGCTGGGCGTCAGTATTTCCAGCCCAGCGAGAAGCCGAGCGTGTCCTCCGACATCGCGATGGCGATGCCCTGGCTGGCCCCGGTACCCGTGATCGTCTTCTTGAAGGCGTGCACGTAGTCGAACGAGAGGGCGAGGTCCGGGCTGAAGGCGTACGTTGCGCCGAGGGTGAGATGGCTCTGGACGACGCCGGGGGCGAGGACGTTGAAGAAGACGTTGTCGCTCGTGATGGGCTGGCTCGTGTGGTTGTAGCCCGCGCGCAGCGTCCACGCACGATCCATCTGCCACGCCGCACCGACCTTCACCACGGTGACGTTCCGCCAGCCGAAGCCGCTGCCGGTGGCCGTGCCGAGGCCGCAGGTGGAGGGCGTGGCGCACATCAGCGAGTTGATCATCGGGTTGGCTATGGCCGGCACACTGCCGTATTCGATGCGGTCGACGTCGGCCGCGAGCGTCACGCTCGGCGTGGGTGTCCACGCGGCGCCGACACCGTAGTTGGCGGGGATGTCGAACTTGCCGCCCTGCGCGAACAGGCCGTTGTAGCGCTTGAATGCGCTCATGCTGATTTTCGGCTGGTACGTGGCACCAAGGGTCAGGGTATCGGTCACCTTGCCGGTCCAGCCGATGCGGAAGCCGAAGCCATCGGACTGCGCATGCAGGTTGTTGGTGAGGTTCGCCGGGTTGCTGGAGAGACCCGCGAAGGCCTGGACGCCGGTGACGCCGAAATTCTGGTGCACGTACTCGAGCGACAGGCCGATCGAGTTGTTGTCGTTGAGCTTGTAGGCCACGGTCGGGGCGATGAACATCTGCTGCAGGTCCACGCCGGTCGAGCCGATGCCCAGCGCGCCCAGCTGGCCAACAGGCGATGCAAGACAGGCCTGGACGTTGCCGCCGAACATCTGCAGCACCTGGGGATTGGCACACTGCGCTCCCCGCGTTCCCGAGTTCAACGTGTTGTAGCCGGTATTCATGCCGCCGTTGCCGAACACGGCAATGCCCACCGCGAGGCGGTCGCTCAGCATGTGGTTGTAGCCGAATTCGGGAATGTAGAACTGCTTGGTCTCGTTGCCGCTGAAGCTGGCCGTGCCGTTGGGCGTGGTGAAGGTGGCCGTGCGGTCGGGCTTGAAGACGCTGACCCCGAAGTTCAGTTGGTTGCCGACCCAGGCCATGCCGGCTGGGTTGGTGGCGGGTGCGAGCGCATCCTGCGGGAAGGCGATGCCGACGCCGCCCATGCCCACGGACATCACGCTGTAGCCCGGCTGGAAATAGCCGTCGGTGGCGCAGGCCATGCCCGAGGCGAGCAATAGCGAGACCAGCAACGTGCGTTGCAATGACTTGCGATTCATAACGGACTCTCCCTCAAGCACCCTGCATAGGGCAGTGAGCCGCGAGCGCGGCGGTAGGACGACCGGCGATGCCGGCCTCCGTGAGCGATCGCCGGCCCTTTGTCGGGTGAACCGGTCGTTCGCGCATTCGGTGGGTCATGGCGTGTCCAGGCCGAGGCTTGGACGCCGCGGTGGTTGCCCGCGCGCCGTGGGCAGCGGGCGATGGATGCCGAGGGTGCGCATGCGGCGCTCATGCACTGGCCGGCAGCGTGGCGCGGAGCGCCTGCGCGATGTCACCGGGCTGGATGCCCGGCATGTCCAGTTGCAGCGACGCCATGCGTGCGGCGACGGCTTCGTCCACCCCCTCGCGCAGGTCGACGCCGGCCAGTTCCCGCGCAAGCCGGGCCACGCCGTCGGCCGGCAGGCAGGTGAAATCGCCACTGATCTCGGCTTCGCCGATGCGTCCGTCGCGACTGAGCACGCGGGCACGGATCAACCCGCCCGCGGCCTTGTGTGCGCTTTCCCCCAGATGCACGCCACCCGTGATCTTCACGCCTTCGGGGAAGCGGCGCCGCTGCGGCTGGCGCGTCCATTCCTCGTCCTG
This sequence comes from Pseudomonadota bacterium, assembly GCA_021795435.1. GTDB lineage: Bacteria > Pseudomonadota > Gammaproteobacteria > Xanthomonadales > Rhodanobacteraceae > Metallibacterium. Next base: position 5,596 of record JAJYPJ010000069.1, on the reverse strand, counting down.
CAGGTGCTGCTCCCAGGCCGCCACGGCCTCGGCCTCGGGCACTCGCAGTCCGTCGGCATGGGGGTGGACGGACAGGTCGTCGCCGACGGCGCCGAGGAATGCGTCGACCAGCGTCTGCCGCGGCGGAATTTCGCCAAGCTCGCGGCGGACCGTGGTGATGTAGTCCTCCAGCGTGCCGCGCAGCTTGTCGCGGAACTTCTCGGACGGGACCTTCAGGCAACGGGCCATCGTGCCCGTGTCGAAATCCAGCAGGAAGCTGCCGACGAACAAGGTGGCCTCGCCGATTTGCGCCGCGCCCGTCCCGCCGATCTTGCGATCGTTGACGTGGATGTCGTTGATGGGTCGCAGGCGCGCCGGGATGCCGAGGGCGCGGTAGGTGCTGAGGACCGGACGCACGAAGTGTGCGTAGAGCTCGGCAACCCGGCGTGGCGCCAGGTGGGAGGGATAGATGAAATGGAAGAAGAGCTGGTCGCGGTCCAGGTAGACCGCGCCGCCGCCAACGTGACGGCGCAGCACCGGCAGGCCCGCCTCACGGCAGTAGTCCATGTCCACTTCGGCTTCCAGATCCTGGTGGATGCCGATGCAAACGTAGGGATGTTCCGGACTGACGAGCGTGAGAACCGGCGAGTCGTCGGCGTGCATCGCCTCGGCGATGCCATGGTAGAGCGCCTGCGAGCGCAGCGGCGAGACCAGGCCCTGGTCGATGACGCGCAGGCGCGGTTTCATGGCTGCCCCTGTGTTCCCTGACGGGTGCGCACGGGCGCGGCACCGCGAGGCCGTGCCGGCCCGAGCCCAGCCCGCGACCATGCGGGCCTTGCCCTGCGCGCCATGCTCTTACTGCTTGCGCTTGATGCGGAAATGGTACTCGTCACCGGTGCTGCTGGATTCCAGCAGCTCGTTGCCGGTCGTGCGGCAGAACGCCTCGAAATCCTTGACGGCGCCCGGATCGGTCGCGTGGACCGTCAGCACGTCGCCGACGTTCATTTCCTTGATCGCCTTCTTGGTCCGCAGGATGGGCAGTGGGCAGTTGAGTCCCTTCGCGTCGAGCACTTGGTCAGCCATGGTCGTCTCCGATTGCTGGTTTTGCGTCAGATGTAGAGATTGATGTCGCACTTGGTGGCGGTCTCGATGTAGGTCGCCGCGCCCCCGATCGTCAGGCCGTCGATCAGGTCCTCCTTCTTGAATTCGAAGAGGTCCATCGTCATCTGGCACGCGATCATGTTGACGTCCGACTCGACGGCCGCCTGGCGAAGCTCCTCGATGGAGGCCACGCCCTTTTTCTTGATCAGGCTCTTCATCATGGAGCTCGCCATCGCATCGACGCCCGGGATCGCCGAAATGATGTTGGGCATCACCACGTGCATGCCCATCATCGGCATGGCCATCGCCGGATTGCCCAACGTCGAGATCTGCAGGTCGAGGTCCTTCTTGAGGAGGCCCAATCCGTAGAAGGTGAAGAACATCGTGACATCCAGTCCCATGGCCGCCGCCGTGGTGGCCAGGATGAACGGGGGATAGGCCCAGTCCAACGTGCCCTTGGTGACGATGATCGACATGTTCCTGGCGGGTTCGCGACTGCTCATGGCGGGATTCCTCTGCGGATGGCGACGGGTGAAGGATGCAAACGAAGGAACTGCAGGACAGACCCGATCCCGCCACGCGAATCGCCGGGCGAGCCGGCACGTGTCATGGGACCGGGACCGGGGACAGGCATGTCTCAGGCCAGCTGCGTCGGCGTCGCTGCCGAACCGGTGTCGTCGCGCGCGCGCAGCGGGCGCGCTGCACAGCAGAACTCGCCGAGCCGGCTGTTCTCCAGTTTGCCGTCGATGAACAACGCCAGGTGCATCGCGACATGCGCGCCCAGGCGCAGGTGTTCGGCGCTGGCGGCCGGCGCATCGGCCGCGGCGGCGGCATTGCACTGGTAGACCAGTTCGCGGCAGCTCTCGCGGCAGGCGTTGAAGCTGGGATCCTGACGCGCACCCTGGCGCTGCAGGGCGAGCAGCCGGAATCCTTCGTGGCGATCGTCCGTCGGCGGCAGCTGTTGCGCCCGCAGCCAGCTTTCCATGACCGCCTCGCCAGCCTGCAGCAGCGTCGCCCGCAGCTCGTCCCGCCGACCATGCAGGTCGGCGTCGGGCAGGGCGGCGATGCCCTCGAGCGTGTCAAACAGGGTCGGCATCAGCCCAGTCCCTTCGCCTTGAGGAGGTCGCGCGACTCGGAGAAGTTCTCGTGGACGCCGACCTTGCGCGCCGACAGGCCAAGCGCCATGCCCAGGAGCTGGGTGAAATACAGGATCTTGACCTTGGTCTTCTTGCCGAACACCTTTTCCGCCCGCGCCTGGTGCATTTCCAGCCCGGAGTGGCAGGTGGGGCATTCCGTGGCGATCACTTCGGCGCCGCACGCTTCGGCGGTGGTGAGGATGTTCAACACGAGCCGCGTCGAGGTATCGCTGTCGGAAAGCGTGTGCGCACCGCCGCAGCACGCGGTCTTCAGCGGGAACTCGACGTTTTCCGCGCCCGCGGCGGCCAGGATGTCATCCATGAAGTGCGGCTTGCTCGTCGACTCCGAGCCCGGGCCCCGGTCCTTTTCGGGGAAGATGTGGCGCGGACGCACGTACATGCAGCCATAGTAGTTGGCGATCTTCAGGCCGTTGAGCGAGTTGCGCACGCGCTTGCGCAGTTCCTCCTCGCCGACGGCGTCCTTGATCCATTCGAGGGCATGGATGGTCTCGACCTTGCCGGCCTCGTAAGGCTGTTCGCCGGATTTCTCCGACAGCCGCGCGACCGTCTCACGCGAGCCGGCGTCATGGGCAAGGTCGTATTCGGCCTTCTTCAGGTTGTGATAGCAGCCGTTGCAGGGCGCCATGACCGTCTTGAAGCCCATGTCCTCGGCGATCTTCAGGTTGCGGGCGGACAGGAACGTCTGCAGCTTCGGGTCGACGTTCTTGACCTCCATGGCGCCGCAGCAGTTCCAGTTGTCGAGCTCGACCAGGTCGAGGCCCAGCGCCTTGCCGACCTCCTTGGTCGAACGGTTGTAGCCATGCCCCGTGCCTTCCAGCGCGCATCCGGGGTAATAGGCGACCTTCTGGTACTTGTCGGTCATGAATGGGACTCCGTGGGTTGTGCCGCCAGACCCAGTGCGCGGCGGTGCCTGGCGTTCTGCTCTGCGACGTATTCGTTGATGGCGGCGCGCTTGCGTCCCCAGTTGCGGGTGCTCGGGTGGATGATCCCGGCGAGGCCGAGCCGCATGAGCAGGCCCACCGGCATGCGCGAGACCAACCCTTTCACCATGGCCACCAGCCAGGGCTGTGCCAGCTTCTGGCCGGTCCGGGCGAAGAACTTCCGCATCAAACGGCCTTCCTCGATCTTGCCACGGGCGAATACCTGTCCGGAAAACGCCTCGTCGAAGATCACCGACGGCTTCTCCGGGACGTAGCCCTTGAGTTCCAGCCAGTGGGCCGTGGCATGCATCACGGCCTCGGGCACCACGTCGCGGGGGCAGGCATAGGTGCATTTGTTGCACGAGACGCATTGCCAGATGATGTCCTTGTCCCGCACGAGCTCGCTCTCGAGGCCAAGCCGGATCAGGTAGATCCAGTAGCGCGGATTGAAGTCCGGATTGAGCATGTTGACCGTGCAGGCATTGGTGCACGAGCCGCACTGCCAGCAACGATGGATGTTCTCGCCGCCCGGCAGCGCCGCGATTTCATCCTGGAGGCTCTCGTTGTAATCCGCGATGACGCGCGTCTGGATGAAGGTGCTCCAGTCGCCGGAGACGTCCACGCCCTCGACCTCCAGCTTGTCCTTGCGGAGCAGGTTCTCGGGCCGGATCAGATGTTTTTCATGGATCGGCATGCAGGGTCCTCATGCGTTCAGTTGCAGCGGCGGCGCCAGCTGCGCGGTCATGGACTCGGGAAGCTTCACTTTCATGCGGATGCCGTCGCGCTCGCAGCAATCGAGGCCCAGGAGGCGCCGCGTATGCGCCATGGCGTCCTCGGTCCCGGCGAAATCGCCTTTCAGGAACGTGCTGCCGCGGTCGTTGATGTAGCGGGCATAGATGTGCGCACACAGCAGGTCCTGCATCAGCGCGAAATCGCGGTAGACGCCGTTGTCGCGCAGGAAGGACTGGAGTTCGCCCTGCAGGGCCGCGAACGTGGCGTGGCTGTCGCCGATGATGCGGGGATCGAGCGGCGCCCCCTCCTCGAACCAGATTTCCCGAAGGACGCCGCTACCCGTGTGGGCATCCCACATCCAGCGGGTCATCAGCGGCACGTCCTCGGGCGCGCTGAAGTGCAGTACTTCGGCCGCAAGGTCGCGGACCCAGCGCATGCCGCGATCCCCGGGGAAGCCGGCGATGAACGCATCGAGCCGCGACTGCACGGTGCCCTCGGGCTGGAGCAGCACCAGCAGCCGGCGGTGCAGGTCGGCGAACTCGTTCTGTTCCAGCCACGCGCCGATGCGGCGCCGTACCGTCGGCATGAACGTGCACAGCCCGAGGAAGCGGGGGAGGTCCAGCGCGGCGCTCTGCTTGCCGGAGAACCACTCCGCGAACAAGCCCGCCTTGAACCGGAGCACGGTCAGATAGGCCTCGATCCCGCCGCCCGCTTCGGCGGCCTTGGACAGATCCTCCAGGCCGCTGTGCAGCGATGCCCCGCTCAATTCGAGCGTGGGCAGCGCGACCTTGGGTGCGGCGGGCGGGCGCGACGAGAACATCCGGCGATCCTCAGCCCGCCAACGCCTTCGGCTGCAGCGATGCCAGCGCCGCCATCGCGGCGGACTGGCCCTGCGCGATCGAATCGTCGATGGTCTCGGGGCCGAGTGCGGAGCCGGCCACGAACACGCCGGGACGCGAGCTGCCGCCCATGGCGCGGTAGGTGGCCGCGCGCTGCAGGTAGCCATGCTTCTCGAGCTCGACGCCGAACACCTTCGAGATCGTCGGATTGTCGACGTTCGGATCCATGCCGATGGCATGGACCACCATGTCGAAGGGAATGGTGATGGGGCGCTTGACCAGGGTGTCCTCGCCCTTGACGATCAGGCGCTTCCCGTCCGAGGTCACCTCGGCGATTCGCGCCTTGATGTACTTGACGCGGAATTCCTCCTGGCTCTGCCAGTAGAACTTGTCCTCGTAGAGGCCGAAGGTGCGGATGTCCATGTAGTAGATGTACACGGCGCACTTCGGCAGCTCCTCGCGGATCTCCATGGCCAGGTTGGCGGAGACGGTGCAGCAGATCTTCGAGCACCACTCGCGCCCGATCTGGCGGTCGCGCGAACCCACGCACAAAAGGATCGCCACGCGCTCGGGCACGCGCCCGTCCGACGGGCAGCGCACGCCCTTGCCGGAGGAAATCATCTGCTCGACCTGCGTCGTGGTGACGACGTCGGGGTAGGTTCCGAAGCCCCATTCGGGCTTGTTGACCGAGTCGAAGTGCGTGAATCCCGTGCACAGGACGGCCGCACCCACGGTGCGCTGCTGGCCATTGGAGAGCGTGGCGGAGAACGCGCCCGGCCCGCCCTGGAACTGGGTCACCTGGGTGCCCGTGAAGACTTCGATGCCGGGCTTGCCGCTGACGCGCTCGACCATGCCGCCGATGGCGTCC
>JAJYPJ010000068.1 GCA_021795435.1 Pseudomonadota bacterium | reverse complement strand
TACGACCTCAGCACGTTGATCCGCAGCAGCCTCCGCGATGTCTGGATTGCGCTGGGGCTCGGCAGTGCCATCGCACTCCTCGTCGTCCTGCTGTTCCTCGGTCGCGTCGACGGTGCGCTTGCGGTGCTGACGGTCGTGCCGCTGTCGCTGGCGGCCACGTTCCTCGTGCTGCATTCGCTGGGCTATGGACTGAACATCATGACGCTGGGCGGCTTGGCCGCGGCGATCGGAGCGCTCGTCGACCACGCGATCGTGGTGATCGAGCGGGGTCTGCACGGTCTCGAGGGCGATGCCGCGCAGCGACGCGAGAAGGCGCGTGGGCGCATCGGGGAGATCCTGCCGATGATGAGCCTGGCCACCCTGACTTCCGTCCTGGTGTTCCTGCCGCTGATCTTCCTCTCCGGAACGCTTGGACTGCTGTTCCGTTCGATGGCCCTGGCCATCGTCATCGCGTTGCTGGTTTCGCAATTGATGGCGTTGCTCGTGACGCCGGTATTGACGCTGTGGCTGGCAGGCCGCAAGGTCCGCGCGGCGGCACCTCGGCGCCACCCGCGCGCATACGGCCGATTCGGCCGTGCGCTCCTGGCCGGCATGCGCCGGCCCTGGATGGCGCTTCCTGTCGTCTTGCTGCTGGGGATACTGGGTTGGGCCGTCCAGCGGTCGCTGCCCACTGCATTCCTGCCGCGATGGGACGAGGGCGTGATCTCGATGCCCTATCGGACGCAGGTAGGCAGCAGCGTGGCGGAGACCACGCGGGTCGGTCGCCGATTGTTGCGCGTTGCGCTGGACAATCCGGCGGTCCTGCGCGCGTCGCTGCTGGTCGGGCGGGGATTCTCGGGCCCTTATTCAACGCCCAACAAGGGGGCGCTGGCCATCGTGCTCAAGCGGAATCGCCGCGACAGCACCAGCGCCGTCATGGCGCAACTGCGACGCGCCATGCATGAGGCAGTGCCCAGTTTGCTGATGCTGAACCCGACCCAGGTCATGGTGAACCGCCTCGGCGACCTGTCGGGCGCGCACGCGCCACTGGAGATCTATCTGTTCGGCTCCGATCCGGCCTTGCTGCATGTCGAGGGCGCACGCCTCGCGCAGGCGCTTCGGCACAGCGGCGCGTTCAGCCGCGTCGTGTTCAAGTCGCCGTCGGCGGGCCCGGAGATCGCGCTGGCCCCGCGCGCGCAGGCCGCGCTGTATGGCGTGAGCGCGACGACGCTGGCCCATCAGGTCGAGTCCCGGTTGTGGGGCCGGCCGGCCGGCATGTTGCTGAAGGGGGAGCAGATCCTCCCGTTGCGCGTGGTCGAACCCGAGCCGGATGTGTCGCCGGGCGCGGTCGCCGCGATGCGGGTCCACTTGCCGGGCGGCGCGCAGGTGCCGCTGCGCGCGCTGGCGCGCGTGCACATGCGAGGGGTGGTGCCGTATGTCACCCACCAGAACCTGGTGCCGTATGCGTACATGTGGTTGATGCCGCGCGCGGGCGAGGGCCTGGCGCAGGCCGCGCGACGAGCGCGCGCCACGCTGGCGTCGATGCATCTGCCAGCGTCTATCAGCACGGTCATTGGTGGCTATTACCGCCAGCAGGCCAGCAGCTTCCGCCAGATGGCGGCCATCCTTGCGGCCGCGCTGGGGAGTTTGCTGGTGCTGCTGGGCTTGCAGTTCTCCAGCCAGCGCGCCGGCATTGCGGCCATGCTGGCGATCGCGCTGACCGCCCCAGGCGCCCTTCTTGCCCTGTGGCTTGCCGGCATTGATCTCGACAGCACGGCCTTCCTCGGCATGCTGCTGGTATTCGCCATCGCGGTGAACAACGCGATCCTGGTCTTCGCGCGCGCGCGCCAGCTTTCTGGCGGAACCCCGTCCGTCACGACGGTGGCCCTGGCGGCACGCCAGCGTCTCCGCCCGATCCTGATGACCATGCTGGCCGACGTGCTCGGATTCCTGCCGCTGGCGATCGGTGTCGGCCGTGGCACCGATCTGCTGCGGCCGCTGGCGATGGCCGTGATGGGTGGTCTGGTCCTCTCGACGGCGATGTCGCTGCTCCTGGCGCCGATGATCTTCAGTGCGTTGGCCCGCGTTGGCCCGCAAGGAGAGGCGGTCGACTGAGCCCGGGCGATGCCGTCGCGGTCGGCGGACCTGGCGGGCATGCGCAGGAGCCGCAGCCCGTGCTTCCCGTAGCGCCGTCGGTCACTCGCGCGGCAGCAGGCGCAGTGCGACCCAGGCGCCTGCAAGGCACAGGACCGTCGAAGCCGTGAACGCTGCCCGACCGTCGCCGAAAGGCCACAGGCTGGAAGTGAGCAGCGCGCCCAGTACGCCGCCGAAGCCGGATGCGAAACTGGAATTGATGCCCTGGCCGTAACTCATCAGGCGTCCCGGGAAGAAGCGCGCAAGCAGGCGCGTGGCCGCGGCGTAGAAGGCGGCAAAGCTGAGCGCGTGCATCAATTGGGCCATCAGCATCACCCATCCGTGCTCCGGCAGTGTCGCCATGGCCAGCCAGCGAAGCGCCCCTGCGCCGAGCCCGGCAAGCATCAGCGCGCGCGGAGGATGACGCAGGAGCACGGGCGCGATCGTGAAGAAGGTGGCGATCTCGATGCCAACGCCCGCGGCCCACAAGCCGCCGATCGCGCCGGTTGTGTATCCGTGGTGGCGGAGATACAGGGAATACAGCATGTGGTAGGGGCTGAAGGCCATTTGCATCAGCAGCAGCAGGACAAAGAACGCCCAGACCTCACGGCGCCGCAAGGCTGCACGCAGGTCGTCGCGCGAGGGACGCGGCGCGCCATGGTGGCCAGGACCATAGTCGATGGTGAAGCCCAGAACGCAGACCAGCAGCATCCAAGGCAGCATCAGCGCCGGCAGCCAATGTGCGTCGAGATGGTCCAGGAGCAGGCCATAGCCCAGGGCGATGGCGATGAAGCCGATGGAACCCCAGACACGCAGCGTGCCGTACCGCTCGCTTCGTCCCGGCAGGTGGGACAGCACGATTGCCTCGAACTGGGGGGCGATCGCATTGGCGAAAAAAGCGAAGACCGTGAGGCTCGTGGCAATGCCAGCCGGAGGCAGCCGCCACAGCAGCGGCGCAAAGGCAAGCGTCATCAACATCGTGCCGGCGCGCAGCCAACGAACGCCATGGAGGCTGCGTTCGGCCAGCCAGCTCCAGATGCCGGGGGCAAACACGCGCGTCGCGTACCAGAGGCTCATCGTCAAGCCGATCGCGCTGGGCGCCATGCCGCGATCGTGCAGGAAGACGCTGAAGTACGGTGTATAGCCGCCAATCACCGCAAAATAGGCGAAATAGTAAGCGGCCAGCCGCGCATGCGGCAGGTCGGGAAGGGGCGCAGGCGCCTCGCGGGCTGCTTCAGAATTCAAGGTCGAGCGCGGCGCACAGGTAGTCGGCGAGCGGGGCGAGGCGCCGCAGGTGGATTCCGATGTCGCACGCGAGGCCTGGCGCGAGGACCGCGGCATCCGTCAACTCGCAGCCGGCGGCATAGCTTTTCAGTTGCAGGTCCTCGATCAGCGGGTGATCCGGCGAGTATCCTTGGGGAGCGCGCTTCAGGCGCTCGCCCCAGAACCCGTACCTCTCGCTGAAGGCTTTGCGATGCACCGCCTCGTTCCAGGCGGAGGGGTTATCGGCGACAAACGCCCGGACTCGCTTCAGCGTCGCGGATTCGGGGTGCCAGAGGCCGGCACCGACGAAACAGCCACCCGGCTGGATGTGCACATAGAACGAGGGTGCCGGCCTTTCGCGATGGCGTGCGTGATAAAGCCGTGCGCCTGCCCAGGTCTTGTAGGGCGTCTTGTCGCCCGAGAATCGCGTGTCGCGCTGGATGCGGAACAGCGACCCTCCCACTTTGCGCGGATCCGCGCGGAAGTGCGGGCTGACCTCGGCCAGATGGGGCTGGAGATCCGCGATCAACGCCAGGAAGGGCTCGCGCACGTCCCGCTCGTAACGCAACTGGTTTGCTTTGAACCAGGTCCGATTATTGTGGCGCGATAGCTGGCTCAGAAAGCGGAACGTCGCCTGCGTGAAGTAGGGGGCATCAGTCATGGTCGGCATGCGGCTTGATCGTGGACGCGAGATGCTGGCCCCAGGCCTCCAGCTCATCCAGCATGGCCAGGTCAAGGCTGCCGCGGCCTGGTTCCGCGCGGCGCTGCGCGATGACGCGGGCGTAGGCATCCAGGCCGATGCTGGCCGCCGGATCCTTGCCCAGCAGTCGCCGAGCGCGCAGTGACCCCCAGGCGATCGCCTCGCCTGCGTCAAGCGTCTCCGGATGGTGGCGTGCGCGATAGCGCTCGAGAAGCGTGCGGTACCGGGCGTCGTGGAAACGCGGCTGCAGAGATTTCAGGCCGTCGGCATCGGTGCTGCGGACCTTCGCGAGCAGCGGTCGGTCGGCGTCCGGCAGGAATCCCTGGTAAAGCGCGAGTTCCGCATCGGTTGCAGGGGGATGGTTTTCGCGCGCATAGGCGGCGCGCGCGCGGTCGGCCAGGCCGGCGCTCCCGCGCAGTACACGCGCGTGGTCAAGGCAGACGTCGGCATCCAGTCGGATTCGCGCGCAATCGACACCCTGGAGGGCCTCCAGGGGGGCCAGTGCGGGAGCCCGGTTCAGGCTGATGGTCCCGAGTGGGGCACGGGCGACATCGCTTCGCAGGTCCGCACGGGGCGTGAACAGGCGTTCGACGAGCGTCTCGACGTCGAGGTCCGCCCAGGCGGCTGGATCCGGGGCAAGGTCGGCGATGATGATCTTGTTGGGCTGCAACGGATGCGCTGCGATGGGCACGACCATGGCGATGCAGCCGTGGGTGGCGGGGTAGTGCCGGGAGATGTGCAGGACGGGCTTCATCCGGGCGCAGTCGAGCAGAGCCGCGGCACGCGCCTTGCGACGCAAGCCGAAATACCAGTCCCAGAGCCGCGGTTGGGCGTCCTTGAGCACGCGCGCGAAATCAAGCAGCGCCGCCACGTCGCCCAGGGCATCGTGCGCCCGCCCGCCCCCGCACCCATTGGCGGCCGCCACGTGCTCCAGTCGGAAACTCGGCGCACCATCCTCGCGAAGCGGCCATTGCACGCCATTCGGGCGCAGCGCATAGGCCATGCGGGCCAGATCGATGAGGTCCCAGCGGCTGTTGCCCTGCTGCCACTCCCGTGCATAGGGATCGAAGAAGTTCCGATAGAGGAGGTGGCGGGTGATTTCATCGTCGAAGCGCAGGGAATTCCATCCCACGCCGCAGGTCCCCGGTGCACCCAGGCGCTCTTGCACGATTGCGGCGAACGCGGGCTCCACCAGGCCCTCGCGCTGCGCGCGCTGAGGACTGATCCCGGTCAACAGGCATGCATCGGGATGCGGCAGCAGGTCGGTTGGCGGCTGGCAGTACATGACCTCCGGATCGCCGATCGGCTCCAGTTCGAGCGAGGTGCGAACGCCGGCGAACTGCAACGGGCGATCACGGACAGGATCGGATCCGGTGGTTTCGTAATCGTGCCAGTAGAGGGTCTCTGTGGTCATGATGACGGCCCTTCAAGGCGCGCCCGCAACCAGTCCCATAGCGCGTTGTCGTTGTAGGCGGGATCCCACACATCGTGCCCCGCATCGGGCAGCTCGCGGTAGTGCACGGCGGCACCCGCGCTGGCCAGCGCCAGGGCCATGCGACGGGACTGGCTGACCGGAATCACCGCATCGCGAGCGCCATGCACCAACCAGCATGGGAGGTGCGCGAGACGTGAGGCCGTCTGTTCGAAGGCATCGCCGGCGGTCTCGTGCACATCAACGCCAAGGTCGGACCCTGGCGTTGGCCGGGTGATCCCGCCGCATACGGCCACCAGCGCCTTGAACCGGTGTGGCCAACGGGTCGCGAGATTCCATGCGCCATAGCCGCCCCGCGAGAGTCCGGTCAGCGCGACGCGCGAGGCGTCGCCGCCCGTGCGCGCGCACGCGTCCTCGAGCACCCTCATGGCTGCTGCAGCGTGGTCTTCACGCCAGCTCGCCCCCTCGGGCAGCTGCGGAAAGACGGCCAGCAGCGGCCAATCCGGCGGACGGCGAATCAATGCGGGTCCCAGTCCGACGACGACCTGCGCATGATTGTCGCTGCCACGCTCTCCAGACCCATGCAGGAACAGCAGCACCGGGAGGCGCGCATTGCGGGTGGTGTCGACGCTTCGCCAGGTGCGGTATCGCAGCCTCATGCCATCGGCGATAAGCCCGTGCGCGGGAAAGGCATCGGTAGCGGCGGAGCGGGGCATGGGGTCCGTCATGCAGGTGCCTACGATCTCACGACGGCCCCGGCTTGCCTAGCGTCGGCGGGTTGGGCCCGAGGCTTTGTTAGACTTCAGTTTTGCAGTGGAAGTGGATCGTGCACGAGGACAACCTCATCTGGATCGATCTGGAGATGACGGGCCTGGACACCCAGGCTGACAGCATCATCGAAATCGCCACGGTCGTCACCGATGCCGAATTGTGCGTGCTGGCCGAGGGGCCCGTGCTCGCCATCCATCACGACGAGGAGCGGCTGAACCGCATGGATGACTGGAACCGCAAGCAGCATCGCAAATCCGGTCTTTGGCAGCGTGTGGTCGAAAGCACCGTCGGACTGGCCTCGGCCGAGGCGCAGACGCTGGCGTTCCTCGCGCAATGGGTGCCGGCTGGCAAGTCGCCCATGTGCGGCAACTCGATTTGTCAGGATCGCCGGTTCCTGGCGCGGGAAATGCCCCAGCTCGAACGCTGGTTCCATTACCGCAATCTCGATGTGTCAACGCTCAAGGAATTGGCGCGCCGGTGGGCGCCGGGGCTGCTGCAGGGATTCGAGAAGGACTCAGCCCATACCGCGCTGAGCGACATCCATGATTCCATCCGCGAATTGCGCCACTACAGGGCCGGCATGGGGACATTCGCGCCCCGACCCGCGCCGGGAGATGCGACGACATGAGCCTGCTGCAGGTGCCGGTTTCCTATGGCGAGTTGCTGGACAAGATCGCCATTCTCGAAATCAAGTCGGAGCGCATGACCGATGCCGGCAAGCTCGCGAATGTTCGCGACGAGCTGGCGCTGCTTGAGCGGACCTGGCGGGCCCATCCGGCGGCGGACACCGACATTCGCGCCGAGCGCGCGGCCTTGAAGCAGGTCAACGCGGCCTTGTGGGATATCGAAGACCGCATTCGCGTCAAGGAGAAGAGCCAGTCATTCGATGCCGAATTCATCGAGTTGGCCCGATCGGTCTACATCCGCAACGACGAGCGCGCGCAAATCAAGCGCGCCATCAACGTCAAGCTTGGTTCCCGCCTGGTGGAGGAAAAGTCCTACCAGCCCTACCGCTGAACGAGGGGCGCCCTTCGACGATTAGGCGACAACGGTCAAGCTACCCTGCGGGCCGGGATCGCCAATGTTTGGAGGTGCATGTGGACGCGCGACGTCTCGCGGCCTGCTGTGCAGGCTATATGGCATGGGCCATGCCGCTGTGGCTCTTCACCCTGGTGGATGCCGGTTGGTTCGGGGCCGGTGTGTACGGTCTTGCGGGATCATTGGCTTTGGGCATGGCCCTGCTGTTGCTCGTTGCGGGACTGCTGGCCGTCTCCGCATCAGCGGCTGTCGATGCACTGGTGATGATTGTGGGGGGCGCTTTTTTCGCGACGCTGCATTGGGCCGTCGCGCTTCCGGCGGCAGGGACCGGCGGAGCCATGGGTTTCCTGACCTGGTTCCATGGCGTTTGGAGCGCCGCGTTTGCCGTGCTTTGGCTGGCGGCACGACGGGGTCCGTTGCTGCGCACGTATTTCCTACTCGCACTTTCCGTAGCTTTGGCCTCCATCACCGTGGGTGGCGCGGTCGGGACGTTCGTGCTGGTGCGCGTGGGCGGCTATATCGGGCTCTTCGCCGCGCTGCTCGCGTTCGCCCATGCCGCGCGATGTGGCTGGAAGCTTGGTGGCGAGGGCATCGCGGCGTAAGCCGAA
>JAJYPJ010000018.1 GCA_021795435.1 Pseudomonadota bacterium | reverse complement strand
TGGCGTTCAAGATCATGACCGATCCGTTCGTCGGTTCGCTCAGCTTCTTCCGGGTCTACTCCGGTGTGCTCAGCGCGGGCGACCAGGTCTACAACCCGATCAAGAGCAAGAAAGAGCGGATTGGCCGAATCCTGCAGATGCATGCCAACCAGCGCGACGAGATCAAGGAAGTCCGCGCAGGCGACATCGCGGCGGCGGTCGGCCTGAAGGATGTCACCACGGGCGATACGCTGTGTGCGCAGAACAGCGTCATCACGCTTGAGCGCATGACCTTCCCCGATCCCGTCATCGCCATGGCCGTGGAGCCCAAGACCAAGAGCGACCAGGAGAAGATGGGCATTGCCCTGTCGCGCCTGGCGCAGGAGGATCCCAGCTTCCGCGTCCGGACCGACGAGGAGTCCGGCCAGACGATCATCGCGGGGATGGGCGAACTCCACCTGGAGATCATCGTCGACCGCATGAAGCGCGAGTTCGGCGTCGAGGCCAACGTCGGCAAGCCGCAGGTGGCCTATCGCGAGACGATCCGCAAGACCGTGCTCAAGCAGGACGGCAAGTTCGTGCGCCAGTCGGGCGGCAAGGGCCAGTACGGCCACGTCGTGCTCGAGCTGCACCCGCAGGAGCGAGGCGCCGGCTACGTGTTCGAGAACGCGATCGTTGGCGGCACGGTTCCCAAGGAATATATCCCGGCGGTCGACAAGGGCATCCAGGAAGCCATGGCGAATGGTGTCCTGGCGGGATTCCCAATCGTCGACATCAAGATCCGCCTGGTCGATGGTTCCTACCACGAGGTCGATTCGAGCGAAATGGCGTTCAAGATCGCCGGCTCGATGGGCTTCAAGGAAGGCTTCAACAAGGCGAGCCCGGTATTGCTCGAGCCGATCATGAAGGTCGAGGTCGTGACGCCGGAGGACTACATGGGCGATGTCATGGGTGACCTCAGCCGCCGGCGTGGCGTGCTGCAGGGTTCCGACGACAGTCCCTCGGGCAAGGTGATCAATGCACTGGTGCCCCTGGGCGAAATGTTCGGGTACGCGACGTCCCTTCGTTCGATGAGCCAGGGTCGCGCGACGTTCACCATGGAGTTCGACCACTACGCCGAGGCCCCGAACAACATCGCCGAGCAGGTGATGAAGAAGTCGGCCTGAGTTTCCAACCATCATCAACTGACACGTTTCGAGGTTATTGAGCCATGTCCAAGGAAAAATTCGAGCGTAAGAAGCCGCACGTGAACGTGGGGACGATTGGTCACGTGGACCACGGCAAGACGACGCTGACGGCGGCGCTGACGAAGGTGGGCGCGGAGCGGTTTGGCGGGGAGTTCAAGGCGTACGACCAGATTGACGCGGCGCCGGAAGAGAAGGCGCGCGGGATCACGATTTCGACGGCGCACGTGGAGTACGAGTCGCCGACGCGTCACTACGCGCACGTGGATTGCCCGGGGCACGCGGACTACGTGAAGAACATGATCACGGGTGCGGCGCAGATGGACGGGGCGATTCTGGTGTGCTCGGCGGCGGACGGTCCGATGCCGCAGACGCGGGAGCACATTCTGCTGGCGAGGCAGGTGGGCGTGCCGTACATCGTGGTGTTCCTGAACAAGGCGGACATGGTGGACGACGCGGAGCTGCTGGAGCTGGTGGAGATGGAGGTCCGCGAGTTGCTGTCGAAGTACAACTTCCCGGGCGACGAGACGCCGATCATCAAGGGATCGGCGCTGAAGGCGCTGGAAGGGGACCAGAGCGAGATCGGGGTGCCGGCGATCATCAAGCTGGTGGACGCGCTGGACAGCTGGATTCCGGAGCCGAAGCGGGACATCGACAAGCCGTTCCTGATGCCGGTGGAGGACGTGTTCAGCATTTCGGGTCGTGGCACGGTGGTGACGGGGCGCATTGAGCGCGGCGTGATCAAGGTGGGCGACGAGATCGAGATCGTGGGCATCCGGCCGACGACGAAGACGACGGTGACGGGCGTGGAGATGTTCCGCAAGTTGTTGGAGCAGGGTCAGGCGGGCGACAACGCGGGCCTGCTGCTGCGCGGCACGAAGCGGGACGAGGTGGAGCGCGGCCAGGTGCTGTGCAAGCCGGGTTCGATCACGCCGCACACGAAGTTCGAGGCGGAGGTGTACGTGCTGTCGAAGGAGGAGGGCGGCCGTCACACGCCGTTCTTCAAGGGCTACCGGCCGCAGTTCTACTTCCGGACGACGGACGTGACGGGTTCGGTGGAGCTGCCGGAAGGCGTCGAGATGGTGATGCCGGGCGACAACATCAAGATGAAGGTGGCTTTGATTGCGCCGATCGCGATGGAAGAGGGCCTGCGTTTCGCCATCCGCGAGGGTGGCCGCACCGTCGGCGCCGGCGTCGTCGCCAAGATCATCGAGTAACAGTACGCAGCGAATGGGGCGGCGAAAGCCGCCCCGGGCATTGGGCTCTTTTCACAGGACAGCGTCATGGCGAACCAGAAGATCCGCATACGCCTCAAGGCGTACGACCACCGGCTGATCGACCGCTCCGCGAGCGAAATCGTCGAAACGGCCAAGCGTACCGGTGCGACCGTTCTCGGCCCGATTCCGTTGCCGACGAAGATCGAGCGCTACACCGTGTTGGTTTCGCCGCACGTGGACAAGGACGCGCGCGACCAGTACGAGACGCGCACGCACAAGCGGGTGCTCGACATCGTCGATCCGAATGACAAGACCGTCGACGCGCTGATGAAGCTCGACCTCGCCGCCGGCGTGGACGTGCAGATCAAGCTCGGCTGAGCCGCAGGAACCGGGGCAAAGATATGAGTATCGGACTGGTAGGCCGCAAATGCGGCATGAGCAGGATCTTCACCGAAGACGGCCGGTCGGTGCCGGTGACGCTGATCGAGGCGACGCCCAACCGCGTGACCCAGGTGAAGGCCGCCGACCACGATGGCTATGCCGCCATCCAGGTCACCGCGGGCGCAAAGCGCGCCAACCTGCTGACCAAGGCGGCCAAGGGCCATTTTGCGAAGGCCAAGGTTGAGCCGGGCCGCGGCCTGTGGGAGTTCCGCGTCGCCGACGCGGAAGCCTCGAGCTATGCGGTTGGAAGCGAGATCAAGCTGGACGACGTGTTCAAGGTGGGCCAGAGCGTCGACGTGGCCGGGGTCACCAAGGGCAAGGGCTTCCAGGGCACCATCAAGCGGCATCACTTCACCATGGGTGATGCCACGCACGGCAACTCGCTGTCGCATCGTGCGCCGGGGTCGATCGGCCAGCGCCAGACGCCCGGCCGCGTCTTCCCGGGCAAGCGCATGTCCGGCCAGATGGGCAACGTGCGCCGTACGGCGCAGTGCCTCGAGGTGGTGCGCATCGACAGCGACAACCACGTCATCGCGATCAAGGGGGCCGTCCCTGGCGCCACGGGTGGTGACGTGATCATCCGCCCGACGAGCAAGGGCTGAGGACACCGACCATGGAAATCAACGTTACCGACGCCGCGCCCATGCAGGTGGCCGAAGCGATCTTCGATGCGAAGTTCAACGAGAACCTCGTTCACCAGGTTGTCGTGGCTTATCGCAACGCCGGGCGTGCGGGCACCAAGGCGCAGTTGTCGCGCAGCGAAATGTCCGGCACGACCAAGAAGTTCAAGAAGCAGAAGGGAGGTGGCGCACGCCATGGCGACTATCGGGCGCCCATCTTCGTTGGCGGCGGCAAGACGTTCGCCGCAAAGCCACGGAGCTTTGAACAGAAGGTCAACCGGAAGATGTACCGCGGCGCCATGTGCAGCATCCTCGCCGAGCTGAACCGGCAGGGCCGGCTGCAGATCGTGCCCGGCTTCGGCGTCGAGCAGCCCAAGACCAAGTCCCTGGTCGTCGAGCTCGGCCGGCTTGGCGCATCCGCCGGCCATGTCCTGCTGATCGACGAGGCTGCCAGCGAGGCGCTGTACCTCGCGGCGCGGAACCTGCCCCACGTGCACGTGGTTGACGTGGCGGCGATGAGCCCGGTGGCCCTCGTGGGCGCCGATCGCGTGGTGATGACGGTCGAGTCCGTCAAGAAGATCGAGGCCTGGCTGTCATGAACAATGAAACCCTGCTGACCGTGCTGCGCGCCCCGCTGGTGTCGGAAAAGACCGCGCGGGTCAGCGAGCACAACCAGTACGTCTTCGAAGTGGCGCCCGAGGCGACCAAGGCCGAAGTCAAGGCTGCGATCGAGCAGCTGTTCGAGGTCAAGGTCGAGGCCGTGAACGTGGTCAACGTCAAGGGCAAGAGCAAATCCTTCCGCTATCGGCCGGGGCGTCGCGCCGGCATGCGCAAGGCCTACATCCGCCTCGCCGCGGGCCAGACCATCGACGTGATGGCGAAGGCCTGAGACAGGAGTTACAGCAATGGCATTGATGACATTCAAGCCGACCTCCGCTGGGCGACGCGCCATGGTGCGTGTCTCCACGCCGGAGCTGCACAAGGGCCAGCCGCACGGGCCGCTTGTCGAGGCGCAGAGCAACACTGGTGGCCGCAACCACTATGGCCGGATCACGACGCGCCATCGCGGCGGCGGGCACAAGCAGCACTACCGCATCATCGATTTCAAGCGCGACAAGGAAGGCATCGCCTGCCGCGTCGAGCGCCTGGAATACGATCCGAATCGCACGGCCCATATCGCCCTGGTCCTGTATGCGGACGGCGAGCGTCGCTACATCATCGCGCCCCGTGGCGTGGCGGTGGGCGACCAGCTGGTCTCCGGGCGCGATGCGCCCATCAAGGCCGGCAACTGCCTGCCTCTGCGCAACGTGCCCATCGGCTCGACCGTGCATTGCATCGAGATGAAACCGGGCAAGGGCGCCCAGCTTGCGCGCAGCGCCGGTGCGTCGGTGCAACTGGTTGCCCGTGAGCTCGGGTTCGCCACCCTGCGTCTCCGCTCCGGCGAGATGCGCAAGGTTCCCGTCGAGTGCCGTGCCGTCATCGGCGAGGTGGGCCATGCGGAGCACAACCTGCGCAAGATCGGCAAGGCTGGCGCCAAGCGGTGGAAGGGTGTTCGCCCGACCGTGCGCGGCGTGGCAATGAACCCCGTCGACCACCCGCATGGTGGTGGTGAGGGACGGACGTCTGGTGGCCGTCATCCGGTCAGCCCGTGGGGTCTTCCGACCAAGGGCTACAAGACGCGCAACAACAAGCGCACGCAGAACATGATCGTGCGTCGCCGCAAGTAACAGGACATCGACATGCCGCGTTCGCTCAAAAAAGGTCCCTTCATCGACCTGCACCTGATGAAGAAAGTCGAGGCCACGGCCGCGACCAGCAGCAAGCGTCCGATCAAGACCTGGTCGCGGCGGTCCATGATTGTTCCCGAGATGGTCGGCCTGACGATCGCGGTGCATAACGGCAAGCTGCACGTGCCGGTGCTGGTGAACGAAAACATGGTCGGGCACAAGCTCGGCGAATTCGCTGCCACGCGCACCTTCAAGGGCCATTCCGGCGACAAGAAGGCCGGCGCGCCGGCTGCCAAGAAGTGATGGAGAGCGAGATGGAAGCCAAGGCAATCCTCCGTGGCGCCCGCATTTCCGCGCAGAAGGCCCGACTCGTGGCCGATCTCGTGCGCGGCATGCCGGTCGACCGTGCAAGCGGGCTGCTCGCGCACACCGAGAAGAAGGCGGCGCATGTCGTGCGCAAGGTGCTTCTCTCGGCGGTCGCCAACGCCGAGAACAACCTGGGCGCCGACGTCGACGAATTGAAGGTCACGCGCATTTTCGTGGACGAGGGTCCGGCGATGAAGCGCATGCACGCACGAGCCAAGGGGCGCGGCGCGCGCATTCTGAAGCGAACCAGCCACATCACCGTGGTCGTTGGCAACTGACGGGGCACGCAACAATGGGTCATAAAGTACATCCCACGGGCATCCGCCTCGGCATCGCCAAGGACTGGAACTCCAAGTGGTTCGCCGGCAAGCGCGAGTATGCGCAATACCTCGGGGCCGACCTGAAGGTTCGCGAGATGCTCAAGAAGCGCCTGGCGCAGGCGGGCATTTCGAAGATCCTCATCGAGCGTCCCGCCAAGACGGCACGGGTCACGATCCACACGGCCCGTCCTGGCGTGGTGATCGGCAAGAAGGGCGAAGACATCGAGAAGCTTCGCCATGACGTGAGCAAGTTGATGGGCGTTCCCGCGCACATCAACGTGGCCGAAGTCCGCAAGCCCGAGCTCGATGCCCAGCTCGTCGCCGAGAGCATCGCCCAGCAGCTGGAACGCCGCATCATGTTCCGGCGGGCGATGAAGCGGGCCGTGGGCAACGCCATGCGCCTGGGGGCGCTGGGGATCAAGGTGAATGTCGGCGGCCGGCTCAACGGCGCCGAGATCGCCCGGTCCGAATGGTATCGGGAAGGCCGCGTCCCGCTGCATACCCTGCGCGCCGACGTGGATTACGGCTTCGCCGAGGCCAAGACCACGTATGGCGTCATCGGCGTCAAGGTCTGGATCTACAAGGGCGAGATTTTCGACCTCGCTGCCGCCCAGCAGCAGGAAGAAAAGGACGGCCAGCGAGAGCCGCGTCGTGGCGGTGGTGCCGAGCGCGGCGAGCGCGCCGAGCGCCAGCCGGCGGCGAAGTAAGGAGTGGAGCCATGCTGCAACCCAAGCGCACCAAATACCGCAAGATGTTCAAGGGCCGCAACGAAGGCCTGAGCTATAGCGCCAACGTCGTCAGTTTCGGCGAATACGGCCTGAAGGCGACCACCCACGGGCATCTCACGGCGCGCCAGATCGAAGCCGCGCGCCGGAGCATTTCGCGTTACGTCAAGCGCGGCGGCAAGCTGTGGATCCGCGTGTTTCCCGACAAGCCGATCACCCGCAAGCCGATCGAAGTCCGCATGGGCGCCGGCAAGGGTGGCGTCGAGTTCTGGGTGGCGCCGATCCAGCCAGGACGCATGCTTTACGAAATCGAGGGCGTCGATGAGGCGACCGCGCGGGAGGCGTTCCGCCTCGCGGCGGCCAAATTGTCGGTCCAGACCACCTTTGTCACCCGGGCGGTGCTGTCATGAAGACCAAGGAACTGCGCGAACAGTCGGCCGCTGACCTGGCCAAACACGTGCTCGACCTGCGCAAGGAGCAGTTCAACCTCCGCATGCAGCGCAGCGCGGGCGAGTTCAAGCAGACGCATCAGTTCAGCCGTGTGCGCCGCGAGATCGCGCGCGCCAAGACGGTGCTGGGCGAGAAGAAGTGAGAGCGGCCATGAGCGAACAGACATCGACAGCGCGCAGCCTCCAGGGTCGCGTACTCAGCAGCAAGATGAACCATACGGTCACTGTGTTGATCGAGCGGCAGGTCCAGCACGGGGTGTATGGGAAGATCCTGCGCCGGTCCACCAAGCTGCATGCGCACGACGAATCGGGCGCGTGCCGTGAGGGCGACCTGGTCCGGATCGTCGAGTGCCGTCCCCTATCGAAGACGAAGCACCATCGCGTCGTCGAAGTGCTTCAACGCGGCGCGGAGTGAGGACACAGTTATGATCCAGATGCAATCCAGGCTGGCCGCGGCGGACAACAGCGGTGCCCGTGAACTGATGTGCATCAAGGTGCTGGGCGGCTCCAAGCGCCGCTATGCCGGCATCGGCGATGTCATCAAGGTCACGGTCAAGGACGCGATTCCGCGCGGCAAGGTCAAGAAGGGCGAGGTCTATGACGCCGTGGTGGTCCGTACCGCCAAGGGCGTGCGGCGCCCCGACGGGTCCCTGATCCGGTTCGACGGCAATGCCGCCGTGCTCCTCAACAACAAGCTCGAGCCGATCGGCACCCGAATTTTCGGGCCGGTCACGCGCGAGCTACGCAGCGAGCGCTTCATGAAAATCGTTTCGCTTGCGCCCGAAGTGCTCTGAGCGGAGAGACGCCATGAACCGTATTCGCAAGGGCGACCAGGTCGTCGTGATCGCAGGCAAGGACAAGGGCAAGCGTGGCGAAGTGGCGCGCGTCGTGGGTGATCGCGTCTACGTCACCAACGTCAACATGGTCAAGCGCCATACGAAGCCCAACCCGCAGATCAATCAGCCCGGCGGCATCATCGAGCGTGAGGCCCCGATCCACCAGTCCAATGTCATGCTGTTCAACCCCGCCAGCGGAACAGGCTCGCGCGTCGGCTACAAGACGCTCGAGGATGGCCGCAAGGTGCGCGTCTATCGCGGCACCGGCGAAGTGGTCGACGCATAAGGAGTCGCCATGACCCGCCTCGAGCAAATCTACAAAGAACAGGTCGTGCCGAAGCTGATCGAACGCTTCGGCTATGCCAACGTCATGCAGGTGCCCCGCCTGACCAAGATCACGCTGAACATGGGCGTGGGCGAGGCGGCTGCCAACAAGAAGGTCCTGGAGAATGCCATCGCCGACATGGCCCGCATTGCCGGCCAGAAGCCGATCGCGACGAAGGCGCGCGTCTCGGTGGCGTCATTCAAGATCCGTGACGGATGGCCGATCGGATGCAAGGTCACGCTGCGGCGTGCCGGCATGTATGAATTCCTCGACCGCCTGATCAGTGTCGCGCTGCCGCGCGTGCGCGACTTCCGCGGCGTCTCCGGCCGTTCGTTCGATGGGCGGGGGAACTTCAACATGGGCATCAAGGAACAGATCATCTTCCCGGAAATCGATTTCGACCAGGTTGATGCCCTCCGCGGCATGGATATCTCCATTGCCACCACGGCGCACAGTGATGCCGAAGCCAAGGCGTTGCTCGAAGCGTTCAACTTTCCGTTCCGCAACTGAGCCGGTACCCATATGGCGAAGCAGTGCATGATCAATCGCGAAGTCAAGCGGGCCAAGCTGGTCAGGAAGCATGCCACCAAGCGTGCCGAGCTGAAGAAGGCCATCGCCAGCCCCAAGGTTTCGTACGAAGAAAAGCTAGCCGCCGTCGCGGCGTTGCAGAAGTTGCCGCGGGACTCGAGCGCGAGCCGCCAGACCACGCGTTGCGCGCTGACCGGCCGCTCGCACGGGGTCTACCGGAAATTCGGTCTGGGTCGCAACAAGCTGCGCGAGGCCACCATGCGCGGCGATGTCCCGGGCTTGCGCAAGGCCAGCTGGTGATGGCTCCGCCGGATATCGGTGCACATTTCAACAGGAATTTCCCATGAGCATGACTGATCCCATCGCCGATATGTTCACGCGCATCCGCAACGCCCAAGCCATGGGCAAGGCGGTGGTGAGCATGCCGGCATCCAAAGTGAAGACGGCCATCGCCGACTTGCTGAAGTCGGAAGGCTACATCCTCGATGCCCAGGTGGCGCGGGATGGGGCGAAGGCCAATCTGGAGATCCGCCTGAAGTACTTCGAGGGCCGTCCGGCGATCGAGCGCATCGATCGCGTCAGTCGCTCGGGCCTGCGCGTGTATCGGGGCAAGAGCGCCCTGCCCAAGGTCCTGGGCGGGCTCGGCATCTCGATCGTTTCGACGTCAGCGGGCCTGATGACCGATGCCCAGGCGCGCGCCAAGGGCGTTGGTGGCGAAGTCATCGGCGTCGTCGCCTAAGGAGTGCAACCATGTCACGTGTAGCAAAGAAACCGGTGGCGTTGCCCAAGGGCGTCGAGTGCAAGTTCGAGGCAGCCCGGATCACCGTTAAGGGCCCGAAGGGCGCGCTGTCGGCCGAGGCGCCCCACGGTGTCAGCCTGCGTATCGAAGCGGGCCAGGTACTCTGCGAAGGGCAGGGCGATACGGAAACGAAGTTTGTCGGCACGACGCGCGCACTGCTGGCCAATATGGTCAAGGGCGTTGCCGATGGATTCGAGCGCAAGCTCGAGCTGGTCGGTGTCGGCTACAAGGCCTCGATGCAAGGCAAAACGCTGAATCTTGCACTGGGCTTTTCCCACCCCGTGGTCTTCGCAGCGCCCGATGGAATCACGCTGGAAACACCTACTGCGACCGAGATCCTCGTCAAGGGTCTCGACAAGCAGCGGGTGGGCGAAGTCGCCGCCAAGATCCGTGCCTACCGGCCGCCCGAGCCCTACAAGGGCAAAGGTGTTCGTTATGCCGGCGAGAAGATCACCCTGAAGGAAGCCAAGAAGGCCTGATCGGCCTATCCGCTTTCGGAGACCAAGTCGTGGAAAAGAAAACCGCTCGTCTGCGTCGTGCCAAATCGACCCGTGCCCACATTCGTGAGCTGGCAGTGCCGCGTCTCAGCGTGCATCGCAGCAACCAGCATCTCTACGCCCAGGTGTTCGCGGCCGACGGCAGTCACGTTGTCGCGGCGGCATCGACCCTGCAGGCCGGGGTCAAGGACGGGCTCAAGGGCACCAAGAATCTCGCGGCTGCCGCCGCGGTGGGCAAGGCTGTTGCCGAAAAGGCGATGGCTGCGGGCATCGTGAACGTGGCGTTCGACCGCTCGGGCTTCCGTTACCACGGGCGCGTCAAGGCCTTGGCTGACGCGGCGCGCGAGGCTGGACTCAAATTCTGATCAGGCGCTTCGACGCCTTACAACTCCAAGCGGCCCCGTGCCGTAAGCAAACGCCCCTTTGCGGGCATGAAACAGGTGATTCATGACGACGACAGAACGCGAAAATTCGGACGGCATGCTGGAGAAGCTCATCGCGGTGAACCGGGTCGCCAAGACGGTCAAGGGCGGCCGGCAGATGAGTTTCACGGCATTGACCGTGGTTGGCGACGGCGACGGCCGGGTCGGCCTTGGCTACGGCAAGGCCCGCGAGGTCCCCGCCGCCATCGCCAAGGCGATGGAGCGCGCACGCCGCAACATGGTCAAGGTCAAGCTCAATAACGGAACCCTGCATTACGCCATCAAGGCGAACCATGGCGCCGCCCGCGTCTACATGCAGCCCGCGTCCGAAGGGACCGGCGTCATCGCCGGGGGCGCGATGCGCGCCGTACTCGAGGTTGTGGGCGTGAAGAACGTGCTCGCCAAGGCGGTCGGTTCGCGGAATCCGATCAACCTCGTGCGTGCCACCATCAAGGGGTTGCAGGCGCTGAATACGCCGGAACTCATTGCCGCGAAGCGCGGCAAGACCGTCGCGGAGGTCCTGGGTCATGAGTGAGAAAACCATCCGCGTGCGTCTGGTCAAGGGGCTGCGCGGCGTGCAGCACCGTCATCGCCTCAGCGTTCGTGCCCTCGGTCTGAACAAGCTCAATGACATGCGGGAGCTGAAGGACAGCCCACAGGTGCGTGGCCTGATCCAGACCGTCAACTACCTCGTGCGTGTCGAGCAGTAATCAGCAGATCGGGAGCACATCATGCGTCTGAATACAATCAAGCCCGCCCCTGGCGCCCGCCGTGATCGCGTGCGCGTTGGCCGCGGCATCGGTTCCGGCCTGGGCAAGACGGCAGGGCGTGGCCACAAGGGCCAGCACGCGCGCACGGGCAAGGGCAAGGTAAAGCCTGGGTTCGAAGGTGGCCAGATGCCCTTGCAGCGGCGCCTGCCCAAGGTCGGGTTCCGCTCCAAGATGGCGGCCGAGGCACAGGAAGTCTTCCTGTACCAGCTGGCCCGCATCGAGGCCGGCGTGATCGACCTGGCGGCGCTGCGCGCGGCAGGTCTGGTTGACGCCAAGGCCAAGCGGGTCAAGGTGGTGAAGAAGGGCGAGATCGCACGCGCGGTCAAGCTCTCCGGCCTGCTCGCCACCGCTGGCGCGAAGGCGGCCATCGAAGCGGCTGGCGGCAGCGTGGAGTAGGCGCGTGGCCAAGCAGGGCTCCGGATTGGCGACTTTCGGCAAGCTGACCGAACTCAAGCAGCGCCTGCTGTTCACGCTGGGCGCGCTCGTGGTGTTCCGGTTGGGTTCGTTCATCCCGATCCCCGGGGTGAATCCCGGCGCCATGACCCGCATGATCGAGCAGGGTGGCGGCTTGTTGAACATGTTCAACATGTTCTCGGGCGGCGCGCTGGCGCGCTTTTCGGTCTTCGCGCTCGGCGTGGTGCCCTACATTTCCGCGAGCATCGTCGTGCAGATGCTCGGCTCGATCCTGCCCAGCTGGCAGCAGTTGAAAAAGGAAGGCCAGAGCGGCCAGCGGATCATGACCAAGTACACGCGCTGGGGCACGGTGGGCCTGGCGGCGTTCCAGGCCTTCGGGATCTCGTTCGCGCTGCAGAAGCAGGGGATCTCCGGTGGCATCCCGGTCGTCTACTCGCCCGGGTTCGGCTTCATCTTCGCCTCGGTCGTGGGCTTGACCGCGGGCACCATGTTCCTGATGTGGGTCGGCGAGCAGATCACGGAGCGCGGCATCGGCAACGGCATCTCGTTGATCATCTTCGCGGGCATCGTTTCCGGACTGCCGGGCGCGATCGTGCACACGCTGAGCATGGCGCAGAACGGCGAGCTCTCGGTGCTGAAGGTGCTTCTGGTCATCGCGATCGTGGTCGTGGTAACCGCATTCGTGGTGTACATGGAAAGCGCGCAGCGGCGGATTCCCGTCAACTATGCGCGGCGCCAGGGTGGTGGTCGTGCCTACCAGAACCAGAGTTCGCACTTGCCGCTGAAGATCAACATGTCGGGCGTGATCCCGCCGATCTTCGCCTCCAGCCTGATCATGTTCCCGGCCACCGCCGCCACGTGGTTCAGCAGTGCCCAGCACTTTGCCTGGCTGCAGGCGCTGACGACGGCGTTGACGCCCGGCCAGCCCATTTACGAGATCGTGTTCGGCGTCCTGATTGTCCTCTTCGCGTTCTTCTACACGGCGATCGTATTCAATGCGCCGGAGACCGCCGACAATCTCAAGCGTTCGGGCGCGCTGATTCCCGGCATCCGGCCCGGCAAGTCGACGTCCGACTACATCGATGGCGTCCTGACGCGCCTGACGGGTGCGGGCGCCGTGTACCTGGTTGCAGTGTGTCTGGTTCCAACTTTCTTGCAGACGGCTTGGAACGTCCCGTTCTACTTCGGCGGTACGTCCTTGCTGATCGTGGTGGTGGTGGTCATGGATTTCAGTGCCCAGGTGCGGGCGCATCTGGCCAGCCACCAGTACGAGAGCCTGCTCAAGAAGGCCAATCTGCGGCGTAGCTGAGGTGGCGTGGTAGTCCAGGTGACGTGACGCCGTCAGGCGTGACGTACTTTGTATTCGGTTCGTTAGCGGTTATACTCTCGCGTTTTCCGCGCGATTCAAGCATTCGGAGCAAACTTATGGCGCGCATAGCAGGTGTCAACCTCCCGGTCCACAAGCATGTCTGGGTCGGACTGCAGGGGATCTACGGCATCGGTCGCAGCCGTTCACGCAAGGTGTGCGAAGCAGCCGGCGTCAATCCTGCGACGCAAATCCGGTCCCTGACGGAGGCCGAGGTCGAGGCATTGCGCCGCGAAGTCGCCAAGCACGTTGTCGAAGGCGACCTGCGCCGCGAAGTCGGCATGTCGATCAAGCGCCTGATCGACATCGGAAGTTACCGGGGCCTCCGTCACCGCCGCGGACTGCCGGTCCGCGGTCAGCGGACCCGTACCAATGCACGCACCCGGAAGGGACCGCGTCGCCAGATCAAGAAGTAAGACACGGAATCCAAAATGGCCAATGCTCCTGCTCCAGGCAAGACCAAGAAGAAGACCAAGCGCGTGGTGACCGATGCGGTCGCGCATGTGCAGGCCTCCTTCAACAACACCATCGTGACCATCACCGATCGTCAGGGCAATGCGTTGTCCTGGGCGACGGCCGGAGGGTCCGGCTTCCGCGGCTCGCGCAAGTCGACGCCATTCGCGGCGCAGGTTGCTGCCGAGAAGGCGGGGCGCGCCGCGCTGGACTACGGCGTGAAGTCCGTTGAGGTGCGCATCAAGGGCCCTGGCCCGGGTCGCGAATCGGCGGTGCGTTCGCTCAACGCGCTCGGTTACAAGGTGATCAACATCATCGATGTGACGCCGATCCCCCACAACGGCTGCCGCCCGCCCAAAAAGCGTCGGGTCTGAGGAGACTACAAGCATGGCTCGCTATCGCGGTCCAACCTGCAAGCTCGCGCGCCGCGAAGGCGCCGATCTCGGCCTGAAGAGCCCGGCGCGTGCGCTGGACTCCAAGTGCAACATCGAAACCAAGCCTGGCCAGCACGGCGCTGCGGTCAAGCGTTCGCGCCAGAGTGATTTCGCCGTCCAGATGCGTGAAAAGCAGAAGGTGAAGCGCATCTACGGCGTGCTGGAGCGGCAGTTCAGCAACTACTACGCCAAGGCATCGAACCAGAAGGGCAACACCGGTGAAAACCTGCTGCGGCTGCTTGAGACGCGTCTGGACAACATCGTCTACCGGATGGGTTTCGCGGTGACGCGCGCGCAGGCTCGGCAGCTCGTCGCGCACAAGGCGGTCACCGTCAATGGCAAGAAGGTCAACGTGCCCTCCTACGCGGTGCGGACGGGCGATACGGTCGCGCTGACGGATTCGGCCCGTGCCCAGCTGCGGGTGCAGGAAGCCGTCCAGCTTGCCGAAAGCATGGATCTGCGTCCGGGTTGGGTCGATGTCGATGGCAAGAAGCTTGCCGGCGTGATCAAGACCCTGCCCGACCGCTCCGATCTGCCCTCGGATATCAACGAGAGCCTGATCGTCGAGCTTTATTCGAAGTAATTATTGGGAGCTTGAACCATGGCAGCCTCTTCCACGAGCGTGCTGAAGCCGCGCGACCTGCAGGTCGAGCGATTCACCGCGAATCACGCCAAGGTCGTGGTCGAGCCGCTTGAACGCGGCTTTGGTCACACCCTCGGCAACGCGCTGCGCCGCGTGCTGTTGTCCTCCATTCCGGGGTGCGCCATCGTCGAGGTCGAAATCGACGGCGTTCTGCACGAGTACACGACGATGGAAGGCCTGCAGGAGGATGTCATCGAGGTGTTGCTCAACCTCAAGGACATTGCCATCCGCATGCACGGGCACGACGAGACCACCTTGACCCTCAGCAAGAAGGGCAAGGGTGTCGTCAAGGCGGGCGATATCACGCTGGATCACTCGGTCGAGATCCTCAACCCTGAGCATGTGATCTGCCATCTGACCAAGGACGTCGCATTGAACATGCGGCTCAAGGTGCGCCGCGGCTTGGGTTACCAGCCTGCCAGCGCGCGTCACGCCGGTGAGGAGGAGGTCCGTCCGATCGGCCGCCTGCATCTGGATGCTTCGTTCTGCCCCGTGCGCCGGGTTGCCTACGAAGTCGATGCGGCGCGCGTCGAGCAGCGCACCAACCTGGACAAGCTGATCCTCGACATCGAGACCAACGGGACGATGGACGCCGAGGATGCGGTCCGCCGTGCGGCCGAGATCATCGCCGACCAATTGGCGATCTTCGGTGACTTCACGCGTCGCAGCGTGGACGAGAGCCAAGCGGACAAGAGCGGATTCGATCCCATCCTGCTGCGTCCCATTGATGATCTCGAGCTGACGGTCCGGTCGGCCAACTGCCTGAAGGCGGAAAGCATCTACTACATCGGCGACCTGGTGATGAAGACCGAGGTCGAGTTGTTGAAGACGCCCAATCTCGGCAAGAAGTCGCTGACTGAAATCAAGGACGTGCTGGGTGCCCGTGGACTTGCGCTCGGCATGAAACTGGAAAACTGGCCGCCGCCCGGTCACTCGCACGGCATGCAACTGGGCTGAGCAGCCCGCTGAGGAAACTGACCCATGCGCCATCTCAATTCGGGCCGCAAGCTCAACCGCACCAGCAGCCATCGTGAGGCGATGTTCCGCAACATGGCGGCGTCGCTGATCAAGCATGAGCTGATCCGGACCACGCTTCCCAAGGCCAAGGAGCTTCGTCGCGTCGCCGAGCCACTCATCACGATGGCCAAGACCGACGGTGTCGCCAACCGCCGCCTCGCCTTCGCTCGCCTCCGCGACAAGCAGGCCGTCGGCAAGTTGTTCGTCGAACTCGGGCCGCGGTACAGCACGCGCCCGGGCGGTTATCTTCGCATCCTCAAGTGCGGGTATCGCGACGGCGACAATGCGCCGATGGCCTACGTCGAGCTGGTGGGCCGTCCGCAGCCCCAGGCCGCCGAGTAAAGGCCTTCCCTGCGAACAGGCCTCGGACAGCCACCCTGTCCGAGGCCTTTTTCATGCCGCCCCGGACTGCGGGGTGTGGCGCTATGCTTCGAGTCCCACTGGCTTGCGGCGAGTCCCTTCGTCGACCGGATGAGCACACGGTGATTCCCACAGTCCTCGCCCCGACGCGTTGGTCCTGGCGGTTGCGCAGCCTGGCCGGCCTCATTGCCTGCGTTGCCTTGCTCGCCTACGCGCTCTATGTCCAGTTCGCGTTGAACCTGCAGCCTTGCCCGCTGTGCATCCTGCAGCGGATTGCATTCATGACGCTCGGCGTGCTGTTCCTCGTCGCCGCATTGCACGCACCGGGGCATGGTCGCGGCCGGCTGGCTTATGCGGGGCTCGAGGTCGTGGCTGCCCTGGCCGGCGCAAGCGTGGCCTCGCGGCAGCTCTGGCTGCAGATGCAGCCGCCGAATCCCTTCGGTTCCTGTGGTGCGCCCCTGAATTACATGGTCAAGAACCTGCCGTTGACCGAGGTGATACGGAAGGTCTTCATCGGGTCGGGTGATTGCGCAGTCGTGAATTGGCGTTTCCTGGGAATGCCCATGTCGTTCTGGACACTGGTGTGCTTCGTGGTCCTGGCCGCATGGGGTGCCTGGGCGACGCGGGCGCGGAGTTGAGATGATGAAGACCGCCAGTGCCGTCCATGGCGACCCGCCTTTGTCCGGGGATATGGCCGCGATGCCGACCGAAGCGTGGACACCATCCTCCTGGCAAGCGCTGCCGGCGGCGCAGCAGCCCGAGTACGATGATGCGGCCGCGTTGGCGAACGTGCTGGGTGAACTGGGCCGGCTCCCGCCCCTGGTCACCTCCTGGGAGATCCTTGCGCTAAAGCAGCATCTGGCCGACGCCCAGGAGGGCAGGCGCTTCCTGTTGCAGGCGGGTGACTGCGCCGAGAGTTTTGCCGAATGCGCCAGTCCGCGCATTTCGAACCAGCTCAAGGTCATTCTGCAAATGAGCCTGGTGCTGGTGCACGGGCTGCAGATCCCGGTCGTGCGGGTTGGGCGATTTGCCGGCCAATATGCCAAGCCGCGCTCCGCCGATTGCGAGACGCGAAACGGGACGACGTTGCCCAGCTACCGGGGCGACAACGTCAATGGCGTGGAGTTCAGCGCGGCGGCAAGGCGCCCGGACCCGCGGCGATTGCTCCAGGGCCACATGCATTCGGCTTTGACGCTGAATTTCATTCGCGCTCTGACCGAAGGGGGTTTCGCGGATCTTCACCATCCCGAGTACTGGGACCTGGCCTGGGTCGAGCATTCGCCCCACGCCGCGGAGTACCGGCGGATCGTCGCCGAAATTGCGGATGCCGTCCGTTTCATGGAGACGCTGGCCGGTGCGCCAGTCGCCAGCTTCTCGCGTGCCGAGTTCTACACATCCCACGAGGCGCTGTTGCTGCATGCCGAGCAGGCTCTCACGAGGCAGGTGCCCCGGCAGTCCGGCTGGTTCAACCTGTCCACGCACCTGCCGTGGGTCGGCATGCGCACCGCGGCGCTCGGCGGCGCGCACGCGGAATATCTGCGCGGCATCCGCAATCCGATTGCCGTCAAGGTCGGTCCTGAGGTGCAGCCGGCGGAACTGCTGCACCTGGTCAGCCTGCTCAACCCGGACGACGAGCCCGGCCGGCTCGCGCTGATCCACCGGATGGGCGCGGCGCGCATTGCCGACGCCCTGCCGCGCCTGCTGGAAGCGGTGCGCGAGTCGGGTCGCCGCGTACTGTGGGTCTGCGACCCGATGCACGGCAATGGCGAAACGTTGCCGAGTGGCATCAAGACGCGACGATTCGCGAACATTCGCAGCGAAATCGAGCAGGCCTTCGATCTGCATGCTGCCTGCGGTACGCGACTGGGCGGCGTGCATCTGGAAGTGACTGGTGAAAACGTCACCGAGTGCCTGGGTGGCGCGCGCGCGCTGGCGGAGTCCGACCTTGCTCGTGACTACCGTTCCACCGTCGATCCCCGCCTCAATTACGAACAATCGCTGGAACTGGCGTTGACCGTCGTCCAGCGCGTGCGACAAAACAGCGCATCGGCGCCCACGGACTGAGCACAGGCGGAACAATGTAGGCCGCCTGCGCTCTAATGCCGCACGCTTTTTATCCCCCCGATATTGCAAGGATCCTTCACATGCGCGGAATCCCGTTCTTCGCCCTGCTCGCGTTGCTCGGCAGCGGCGGGGCCCTCGCACAAAGCGGAACGCCTGCGGCCGCTGCGCCGTTGGCCTTTGGCCGGGCGGGCCCCGCCAAGGTCTCGACCGGCTTGCGCCAACGCATCGACGGCTGCATCGCCTGCCATGGACCGCATGGCCAGGGAGGCGGCAGCGGCGGCTATGCCCCGCGCATTGGCGGCAAGCCTGCCGGCTATCTGTACCACCAGCTACAGAACTTCCGGGACGGCCGCCGCGCCTATCCGCTGATGACCTGGATGGTGCAGTATTTGCCCGGCGCCTACATGAAGGAGATCGCGGCGTACTTTGCGAGCCAGAGCCCGCCGCCGCCGCAGCCGCAGGTACCCATGGTCACGCAAGCGACGCTCGATCTTGGGCGCCGGCTCGTCAGCATGGGCGATCCCGCCCGTGGAGTGCCTGCATGCATGGCCTGCCACGGCGCCAACCTCATGGGCGTCGAGCCGGATGTTCCGGGGCTTGTCGGATTGACGAACGACTACATCAGCGCGCAGCTCGGGGCGTTCAAGCAGGAGATCCGCCGCACCAAGGCACCCAATTGCATGCACGAAGTCACGTCGCGCCTGGATGGCTCCGAGATCGGAGCGGTCGCGGCGTGGTTGTCGTCCCAGCCGGTTCCGCCGGGGGCGAAGCCCGCGGCTGCCGGTAGCGTCAAGTTCCCCCTGCGGTGCGGCAGCATCGACGGTGATGGTTGAGGAGAGACCCGATGCGTCGCAAGATTTTCCGTGGAATCGTGGTCCTGGCCGTGCTGGGACTGGCCTTCGTCGCTTGGGCGGTGTGGATGAGCGGCATCCTGCACCACGGTGTGCCGGAGCAACCGGCGACGGCTGGCGTTGCCGCTCCCGCGGCCGCCGTATCCGCGCCCGGGGCCTGGCAGGAGCCGCAGTTCGCCAGCGTCATCCAGCGAGGCAAATACCTGGCCCGCGCGGGTGACTGCGTGGCCTGCCATACGGCGCGGGGCGGCCAGCCGTACGCCGGTGGCCTCGCGACGCCCACCCCGTTCGGGACGCTGTATTCGCCGAACATCACGCCGGACAAGCAGGACGGCATCGGCAGCTGGACCGAGGCGGATTTTTGGCGAGCCATGCACGATGGCATCGCGCCCGGCAATCGCCTGCTCTATCCGGTGTTTCCATTCACGCACTTCACGCGGATCACACGCCCGGACGTGGATGCCATCTTCGCGTACCTGCGTTCGCTGCCGCCGGTTGCCAAGCCGGACATCCACAACCAGATGCCGTTTCCGTTCAACCAGCGCTCGACCCTCGTGTTCTGGCGGGCACTGTTTTTCCGTCCCGGCGAGTACAAGCCCGATCCCAAGCACTCGGCGGAGTGGAATCGCGGCGCTTACCTGGTCGATGGCCTTGGACACTGCGGCATGTGCCACAGCGCGTTCAATGTCCTCGGCGCAACGGACCAGAATGCCAAGCTCGCCGGCGGACTGATCCCGGTCCAGAACTGGTATGCACCGGCTCTCAATTCGGGCAGTGAACTGGGCCTCGGAAGCTGGAGCACCGGGGAACTGGTGCAGTACCTGAAGACCGGCGTATCACTGCGTGGCGCTGCGTATGGACCGATGTCGGACGTGGTCTTCCACAGCCTGCAGCACCTGTCCGATGGCGATCTCGGCGCGATCGCGACGTACCTCCGCTCGCAGTCCGAGAAGACCTCGCCCAGTGACCGCCAGCGGGTTGAAGTCTCGCCCGAGCTTGCCGCCGAACTCGTGGATCAGGGCAGGCAGATCTACGTGAACCACTGTGCCGCATGCCACCAGCTCGATGGCCGAGGCTCCGGTCTTCAGTATCCACCGCTTGCCGGCAACCCTTCCATTGCCATGCAGCCGGGCACCAACGCGATCCGCATCGTGCTGCTCGGCGGATTCCAGCCGGGGACCAAGGGCAATCCGCGTCCGTACTCCATGCCGCCGTTTGCGCAACTGCTGAACGACCACGACGTTGCGGCGGTGGTGAGCTACATCCGCCAGGCCTGGGGCAACAAGGCCCCCGCGGTTTCGCCCGCCGTGGTGGGCCGTTTCCGCCAGGTTCCCGTCGATTAGTCCGGTCGCAGCGCCGACGGCGAGCCCGCGAGGCTGGCGGTCGGCGCTGCTGCCCTGACCCATCCTCCGGGGTCAGGGCACCGGCATCCCCGGGAGGGGCAGGGCCTGCGGGAGTTCGGAGCGGGCGGGAGATCGCGCGGCAAAGCGGGTATCGGACGCCACGCTGAACGCGGCCACCGTGGCGATCGGACGGGGTCGCCGGAGCGTTGCATCAGAAGCATCTAATCAGTACCATTTTGGTCTTGATTGGAGATACCCCGTGTTGCGTCTGAGCCGCCTTACCGATTATGCAACCGCCGCACTTGGCTGGATGGCTGAACACCCCCACCGCATCGTGAGCGCCGCAGAACTCGCGACGGTGCTGCACCTCGAGGCGCCGACCGTGGCCAAGGTGCTGCGCTCGCTGGTGCGTGCCGGCATGGTCGAGTCGTTCCGCGGCGCCAGCGGCGGCTACCGTCTGGCTCGTCCGGCGGAGCACATCAACCTGGCCGAGCTGGTCGAGGCGCTCGAGGGACCGTTTGGCATCACCGACTGCGCAGCCGGCGATGCCTGCGCGCACTCGACGCACTGCGGTGTCAGCGCGCCTTGGCAGCGCATCAGCGCCGTGGTCGCGCAGACACTGGCGCGCATGAGCCTCGCGGATCTGGCCCGGCCACTGCCCGCGTCGCCGGAGCGCCGGGTCGCTATCCAGGTGGAGGTCGCCTGATCATGTCCGACAGCATCGAACCCGCTGCGCCGGTCGCACCGGTCGCCGTCAGCGAAGCGCTCGGTCGCCGCTATGCCGCCGGCTTCGTCACCGACATCGAGACGGAGAGCCTGCCGCCGGGGCTCGACGAAGGCGTCGTCCGCGCAATCTCCGCGCGCAAGCAGGAACCGCCGTGGATGACCGAGTGGCGGCTGGCTGCATTCCGACGTTGGCAGACCATGCCCATGCCGCAATGGGCCAAGTTGCGGATCGCTCCGATTGATTTCCAGGCGATCAGCTACTTCGCTGCACCCAAGAAGCGTCCCAAGTCGCTTGATGAGGTCGATCCCAAGCTCCTGGAGACCTACGACAAGCTTGGCGTGCCGCTGCATGAACGGGCCCGCCTTGCCGGCGTTGCCGTCGACGCCGTGTTCGACTCCGTTTCGGTGGGCACGACGTTCCGAGAGGACCTCAAGCGGGCCGGCGTCATCTTCTGTTCGATGAGCGAGGCCTTGCGCGAGCATCCGGACTTGGTGCGCCAGTACCTCGGAAGCGTCGTGCCGACCAGCGACAACTTCTTCGCGGCGCTGAATTCGGCCGTTTTCTCCGACGGCAGCTTCGTGTTTGTGCCACGGGGCGTGCGTTGCCCCATGGAATTGAGCACCTATTTCCGAATCAACGCCCTGAACACCGGCCAGTTCGAGCGCACGCTCATCATCTGCGAGGAGGGTGCCTCGGTGTCCTATCTCGAGGGTTGTACCGCGCCGATGCGGGACGAGAATCAGTTGCACGCCGCGGTGGTGGAGCTGGTGGCCCTGGACGACGCCAGCATCAAGTACAGCACGGTCCAGAACTGGTACCCAGGCGACGAGAATGGCGTCGGCGGTATCTATAATTTCGTGACCAAGCGCGGCGAATGCCGGGGTGCGCGCAGCCGGATCAGCTGGACCCAAGTCGAGACCGGCTCGGCCATCACGTGGAAATATCCGTCTTGCATCTTGCGGGGCGACGATTCCGTCGGCGAGTTCCACTCCGTCGCGCTGACCCATCATTGCCAACAGGCCGACACCGGCACCAAGATGATCCACATCGGCCGCAATACGCGGAGCAAGATCATTTCGAAAGGGATCAGTGCCGGCAAAGGTCAGAACAGCTACCGCGGACTGGTCCGCGTCGAACGCACCGCCACGGGGGCGCGCAACCATACCCAGTGCGATTCGTTGCTCATTGGCAAGCGATGCGGCGCGCACACCTTCCCGGTCATCGAGGTCCGGAACCCCGGCGCCATCGTGGAGCACGAAGCCACGACCTCGAAGATCTCCGACGACCAGCTTTTCTACTGCCGTAGTCGCGGCATCGCCGAAGAGGACGCGGTGTCGATGATCGTGGACGGCTTCTGCCGAAGCGTGTTTCGCGAGCTTCCCATGGAATTTGCCGTCGAGGCCAAGAAACTGCTCGATGTTTCCCTCGAGGGAGCCGTCGGATGAGCACGCAGCCATCCGCTGCGCCGGGCGCGGCTTTGCCACTGCAAGCCCATTGGCGCTCGGTCTATCAGCGGAAGGCGCAGGTGGAAACAAGCTGGTTCCGCGAGCATCTGGATGAGTCCTTGCGACTGATCGACGCCCTGGGCCTGCCGTTGTCGGCGCCGGTGATCGATGTCGGTGGCGGCCGGTCGACACTCGTGGATGACCTGCAGGCCAGGGGGTTCACGGATTTGACGGTGCTCGACCTCTCGGACGAAGCGATGGCCGAAAGCCGCGCGCGCATCGGGTCGAAGGCCGCCGCCGTGCGGTGGTGGTGCGGAGACGTGACGCGCCTGGATTTGCCCGCGTCCCGGTTCCTCCTCTGGCACGACCGTGCCGTCTTCCATTTCATGGCGGAGCCTGGGGCGAGGGCGCGCTACGCCGAACAGATGGCGTCGGCCATTGCGCCCGGTGGCTATGCCGTCATCGCCACGTTCGCACTGGATGGACCCGAGCGTTGCAGCAACCTCCCGGTCCAGCGTTACGACGCAACGGGTCTGGCGGCGGAATTCGGGGACTCGTTCATGCGCGTTGCCGAAGGACGCGAATTGCACACCACCCCCTCCGGCGCAACGCAGCCGTTCACCTACGTGGCGCTACAGCGCCATCCATGAGACAGGACCATCGATCGATGCTGACCATTGAGAACCTTTGTGTACGCGTGGGCGGCAAGGACATCCTCCAAGGATTGTCGTTGCAGGTGAACGCCGGCGAGGTCCACGCCATCATGGGTCCCAACGGCGCGGGAAAATCCACGCTGGGCAACGTGCTGGCCGGGCGCGATGGCTACGAAGTCACCGGCGGTTCGGTGCGCTTCGAAGGGACGGACCTGCTGGCCATGGAGCCCGAGGCGCGCGCGGCGGCCGGTGTATTCCTCGCGTTCCAGTATCCGGTGGAAATTCCCGGCGTCAACAACACTTACTTCCTGCGGGCCGCGCTCAACGCGCAACGGCTCGCGCGCGGCGAGCCGGAGCTGGACTCGGTGCAGTTCCTCAAGCTGGTGCGCGAGAAGCTGAAGATCCTCGATCTTCCGGACGCGCTGCTTCACCGGGGCGTCAACGAGGGCTTCTCCGGTGGCGAAAAGAAGCGCAACGAAATCTTCCAGATGGCGCTCCTGGAGCCGAAGCTCGCCATCCTTGACGAGACCGACTCGGGTCTGGACATCGATGCATTGCGCCAGGTAGCTGCCGGCGTCAATGCGCAACGCGCTCCCGGCCGTTCGTTCATCGTCATTACGCACTACCAGCGGCTGCTGGAGCATATCCGGCCTGA
Source organism: Pseudomonadota bacterium (assembly GCA_021795435.1). Classification (GTDB taxonomy): domain Bacteria; phylum Pseudomonadota; class Gammaproteobacteria; order Xanthomonadales; family Rhodanobacteraceae; genus Metallibacterium. The sequence continues at coordinate 9,964 of JAJYPJ010000018.1, read as the reverse complement.
TGTCGTGCACGTCCTCGCCAACGGTCGGATTGCCGCCAGCGGCGGACCTGAACTGGCGCGCAAGCTGGAGGCCGAGGGTTACGCCGGCCTTCCGCAGGAGGCTGCCTGATGGGCAGCGCCCTGCTGGCCGCCGCATTGCGCGAGGATGGGTCGGCGCTGCCCGGCGCGGGCAACGCGGAAGTCCAAGCGGCCCGATCCCAGGCGCGTGCGCGCCTGCAACTCCGTGGTGGACTGGCGCACGCGAACAGCGAGCGTTGGCGGTACATGCCCGTGCGTGCGCTCGAGGCGCAGTCCCTGTCGGCGGGCGAGGCGCCTGTCTCGGCGGTTGAGCCCATGGGCGTCCCCCGAGTGGCGGGGCCGCGTCTGGTCTTTGCGGACGGCTATTTCGCGCCATCGATGTCCGATCTTCGGGCGCTCCCTCCGGGCGCCGTCGGACTGTCGCTGGCGGATCTCGATGATGGGCAGTGGGCGCGCTATGCCCAGCTGCTGCAGCTGGCGGACACCGAGGACGAACTCGACGCGCTGAACCTGGCCCAGGCGCGGGGTGGGTTCGTGCTGGATGTGTCCGCGGGAAGCGTTCTCGACGCGCCATTGGAAATCATCCACGTCGGCAACGCCGCGACACCGATCGCGACGCACGTTCGTTGCCTCGTGCGCATGGGCGCGGGGGCCAGCGTCACCCTGCGCGAACGGCATGTCGGTGGTGGTTCCGGGCTGGCCACGGTATCCACCCGCTGGATCCTGGAGGAGGGGGCCATGCTGCACGTAGTGCAGCAGCAACAAGCCGGAGCCTCGCTGAGCTTGCTGCGGCGTGACGAATTCAGGCTGGCAGCCCGCAGCACGCTGCGGCTGCATGCCTTGGAGCTCGGTGCGGCATTGTCTCGCCGGGACCTGTCGATCCGCCTGGATGGCGAAGATGCCTGCGCCGAGGTGCGGCAGGTAGCGCTGACCGACGGGCGCCAGCACTCGGAGTTGGCACTCGATTTGCGGCATGCCGTCGGCGGGACGCGAAGTGAACTGCGTTGCCGGGCCGTCGCTTCCGCGCGCGCCAGGGCCGTTCTGCATGGCGCAATCATGATTGAAGCGGGCGCTGATCGTAGTGATGCAAGCCTCGACACGCGCAACCTCCTGTTGTCCGAGTCCGCTGAAATCGACGTGCGTCCAACGATGGAAATCCATGCCGACGAGGTTCGCGCCGCGCACGGCGCGAGCGTCGGACAGATCGACCCGGGGATGATGTTCTATCTCCGTTCGCGCGGCCTATCCCAATCGCAGGCTCGCGCGATGCTGGTCGCCGCGCATTGCCGGGCGCTGCTCGAGGACATCGTCCATCCGGTGCTGCGCGCGGATGCGGAGGCCGCACTGGACGCGGTCGTGGCGAACTGGCCATCGGGCGGTCAACCGGCATGAACGTCGTGGCAACCCCGCGCTTGGCGGCCGACTTCGCCGGGATTCGCGCCCAGTTCCCCTTGCTGGCCCGAACCGTTCACGGCGGCAAGCCGCTCGTGTACCTGGACAACGCGAACACCTCGCAGAAGCCGCTGGGCGTCATCGAGGCCGTGGATCGCTTCTACCGGGAGCGCAACGCCAACGTCGCGCGGGCCGTGCACGCCCTCAGCGAGGAAGCCACGAACCTCTATGAAGGGGCTCGCAGTGCGCTGGCGCGCTTCATCAACGCCGGGTCACCGCAGGAGCTGGTTCTCACGAGCGGCACGACCATGGCGACCAACATGGTGGCCTACAGCTACCTGCTGCCGCGGCTACAGCCGGGTGATGTGGTACTCACGACGACGATGGAGCACCACGCGAACATCGTGCCCTGGCAACTGGTCTGCCAGCGCACGGGAGCGCATGTCGTCGCCGCACCCATTCGGTCCAATGGCGAATTGGATGTCGAGGGATTCATCGCCCTGCTGGACCCACGGGTAAAGCTGGCCTGCGTGACGCATGTTTCCAATGTGCTGGGGACCATCAATCCGGTGGCCGAGCTCGCTTCGGCATGCCGAAGCCGCGGCATTCCGCTGCTGGTGGATGGGTCGCAGGCCGTGCCTCACCTGCCCGTGGACGTGCGCGCGATCGGCTGCGACTTTTATGCGTTCACCGGGCACAAGATGTGCGGACCCACCGGAACCGGTGGACTCTGGGCACGGCGCGAGATCCTGCAGTCGATGGTTCCCTTCTTCGGCGGCGGCGAGATGATCCGCGAGGTGCGCATCGAGGACTCCACGTTTGCCGACCCGCCGGCTCGGTTCGAGGCGGGCACGCCGAACATCGCGGGATTCGTGGGCCTGGCCGAAGCGGTTCGATTCCTGGAGTCGGTGGGCATGGCGCACATTGCCGAGCGCGAGCATGGCCTTCTTCAGTATGCGACTGCCCGTCTTCACGAGGTACCGGGCCTGCGCATCATCGGCGAAGCGCCCCGCAAGGCCGCGGTGATTTCCTTCCTGGTCGAGGGTGCGCACGCGCATGACCTCGCGACCCTACTTGATCTGGAAGGGATAGCGGTTCGTTCCGGGCACCACTGTGCGCATCCGCTAATGCGGCATTTCGGCGTGCCAGCGACGTGCAGGGCCTCGTTTGCGTTCTACAACACCGAGCAAGAGGCCGACCTGCTAGTGGCCGCGCTGCTCAAGGCACGCGCCCTGCTGGCATGAACGGAACAGGCGGGCTGACGGCTGGACCTTACGATGCCCTCGTGCTCGAGCATGCGCGTGCTCCGGCCTACCAAACACCGCTTCCAGCAGTCGATGCTGCGGCCGATGGCCACGACGCGCTGTGTGGCGATCACATCCGCATCATGCTGGCGCTCCGCGATGGGCGAATCACCGGGTATGCCTTCGACGCGGATGCCTGTGCGATCACCCTGGCGGCGGCATCGATGCTGGGCGACCGGCTGCAGGGTCGCTGCCGCGACGAGGTGGCGCGCCTCCTCCGCGCGTTCGACGCCGTGCTCGAGGGCCGCGATGAGTCCTCGGATGCCCTGGGGCCCCTTGCCGCTTTCGCGGATCTTGCGAAGCATCCATCCCGACGCCCTTGCGCCCGGCTGCCGCTGACGACGGCACTCAAGGCACTGGATGGCGTGCCGTCCATCGACGGCCGGGAACCGTGATGACCGCGCTACGCTTCCGTGCCGCTGTCGTGGATGACGCGGAAGCGGTGGTTTCACTGGTCGAGAGTGCCTACCGTGGCGAGGCCAGTCGAGCCGGCTGGACCACAGAGGCGGATCTGCTCGACGGGCAGCGCACCGACCCCGCGTCGGTGAAGGCGCTCATCCTCGCGCCGGACTCGGTCGTGTTGCTGGCAATCGCGCCAGGCGACGAGGCGCCCGTTGCCTGCTGCCATGTGGCGCGCGAACGCCCTGGGGTCGCGTATTTCGGCATGTTCGCCGTCCGCCCTGCCATGCAGGCACAGGGCCTGGGGCGGTCGCTCCTGGCGGAAGCCGAGCGCATGGCCCGTGATGCATGGGGCTGCACGTGCATGACGATGACGGTCATCGATATCCGTGCCGAGCTGATTGCCTGGTACGAGCGCCGCGGCTATCTCCGGACCGGCGAGCGCAAGGCTTTCCCCTACGGGGATTCGCGCTTCGGGTTGCCGAAGCGCGGTGACCTGCGGTTCGAACTCCTGCTCAAGGATCTTGGTCGATGAACGAGACTCCGCCGATCGGCTGGGTGCGCGTGGCTGCCTGTGGAGACCTCCTGCCCGGCGAGTTCAAGGTCGTCTGGGATGGCGATACGCCCATCGCCGTCTACAATATCGACGGCGATCTCTATGCCATCGAGGATCGTTGTACCCATGACGATGGCGAGCTGGCTGGTGGCGAACGGCATGGCTACGAGCTGGAGTGTGCTCGCCATGGGGCACGGTTCGACCTGCGGACGGGAGCAGCCTTGTGCGCACCGGCCTATGTGCCGACAGCCACCTTTCCCGTGCGTGAGGTTGACGGCGTCATCTATACCCGCGACGACCGCGGTTGAAGGTCGACGGGGAGCGCACCCGTGACGCGGTTGCCGTGGCCCGTTGGGATCGGCGTCGCTCAGCGTGCGCCAGGATCGGTCAGGTCGTTGCGCGTGGCCGTCGTTGCTTCCCATCGGTCGAAGCGGACCAGCACGATCTCGCCCTGGCCCTCGAGGCGTGCCTGACCCTCGACCTGGATACTTTCACCTGTGCGAAGTGGAAGTCCTTGCCCGCCTGCCGTGTCGCAGACGGCGATGTCGCCTGCGATGCCGTGCAAGAGCCACGCCGGAGCCGCCGGAAGCAGCAGCGAATCGACCATCGTGCGCGCCAGGAGGATTGCGGGCCAGTCTCGCGTCATGAGGTTGAATGCCCGCGTGGGTCCCTCCGGCAATTCGGCGAAGGGCGGCGGATCGCCGGCGAAGCGAGCGACCTCCAGGCGTGCCAGCCGGACCTGACGGGCATCCGCGAAGCGGAGATCAACGCATGCATCCAGCGAAGCCATCTGGCGCGCGACTCCCGGGAGGGCCGAAAACGGCGCGCTCCGGTCGATGTGCGCGATGCTGATGCGCCATCGCCATGCCTGTGACGAGCGTTCCACGGCGAGCACGGTGGTGCGCCCCGCGCCGTTGAGCCATGGTTCGTCGGTCTTCTCCGGGGAGGGCAGGCGTTGCAGCATGGGCGGGTGGCGCTCGCTGGGAATGGCTGGCGCGTACAGCGTGGAACGCGCCGGCTGGGCTCAACCGGGAGCAGCGCGCACGTGTGCCAGCGGCGGGTGGTAGGCGAATACCTGGGCCGTCCCGCCGCAGAAATCGACGGCGTCGACGCGTTCGCCGCCGAGGCGTGCGGCCAGCCGCTCCGAGGCGGCGTCGGCGGGACGGATCAGGCTGACCACGCGAGGCGCGCGCAGGGTGCGCCAAGCCCAGTCCAGCGCTGCCACTGCCGACTCGGCGGCATAACCCTGGCCCCGCGATTCCGGAGCGATCATCCAGCCCAGTTCAAGATCGGGCCATCCCTCGGGCTTGAGCAGCCCCACGCGTCCGATGAAGCGGCCGTCATCGAGGGACTCGACCGCCCACATCCCGTAGCCGCGCAACATCCAGTGGCCGAGCAGCATGGCCATCGATCGCCAGGCGTTCAACCGGTCCAGGGGATTGCCGTCGCCGACGTGGCGGGTGCTGGAGGGATCGCCCAGCATGCGGGCATAGGCAGCGAAATGGTCTTCGCGCAGCGCCGTCAGGCGCAGGCGTCGGGTGCGCAATTGCGGAATATCGATCATCGGGGCATGGGCGCGATTCAAGCTGCAGCCAGCAGGGCTGACAGCCGTGAGGTGCTGCTGCGGATGCTCTCGTGCCAGCTGAAGCCGACGATTGGCCGGCCCGTGCGGGCATCGCGGAACTCCTCGGCCTGGCCCGGGGCCAGCAGGTGCCGGTAGTCCACGGTCAGTTCCGCGCCAGCGGGCAACTCGTCGTTCGCAAAAATGAATCCGAGGTGCCAGAGCCCGGTCGGTTCGAAGCTGTGGTTGACGAAGCACTCATCGGGCCAGTCCGGTGACAACGTGTAATGATCCCCGAACCAACGCACGCTCGTGTGCAGCAGGCAGGAGAGTTTCGGATCGGCCGAGATCTCCTCGAGGGCATAAGTCCGGTTGATGGCGTCAGGGGCGACAAGGATGCTGCCGGCTTGCGCGGGGCGGTCGATGTACAACCCCTTTCCAGCGCCGGGAATGCGCGACGGGGCGATGTGGTAGGGGCACAGGATCATCGGGATTCGGGCGATGCGGGCAAGCCCGCGGCGGCGCATTGTAGTGCCGTTTACCCGGCAGGGCGCCGCCGCCGTCGCCGGCTGGCCGGAGCCGTGCCAGGGACGCATGGCCGCGGCGGATTCAGCGTGTGCTGCCGGCGCGCAGCTTGGCGAGCAGGGCGTGCAACGTCGCCTGGGTTTCCGTCCGCCGCCATACCGCGGCGAATTCAGCCAGTGGCCATTGCTCGCGGCGAGTGGCCGCGATGAGGTCGGCGCGTGCTCGTCCACGGGTTTCCAGCATCGCCTGGCGAGGCAGCGCGAGCAGCTCTTCAAGCCAGGCAACGGCACGACCGGGCACCGCATCGACCGGCGCAAGTTCGTCGACGAGGCCGATGCGCAACGCGGCCTCGGATTCGAGCATTTGACCGGATACCAGGAGGCGCTCTGCGCGGTGCGCGCCAAGGACCCTCCTCAATGCCATCTGGATGAGCTCGGGAACCGTCAGGCCGACCTGCACCTCGTTGAGGCCGATCCGGTAGGGTCCTTCGGCCATCACGCGCCAGTCGCAGAACAACGCGATGACCGCGCCGCCCGCCGGGCTGTGCCCGGTGATGGCCGCCGCGATCGGGATCGGACTCGCAGCCAGCGCAGCCATCAGCGCGAAGAACCCCTCGAAGCAGCGGGCGAGCTCCGCGGTGTCCAGCGACAACAGGGCGGGGATGTCCAGCCCGGCGGAAAAGAGCCCGCTCCGGCCCGATACCACCAGCGCGTGGGCACCGGTGGCGGGAGCTTCCTGGACGGCCAGCCGAAGGGCGTCGATCAATGCGCCATCCAGGGCATTGACAGGGGGTCTTGCCAACCGCAATTCGCGGATTCCGGCGGGATGGTCGATGGTTTCAATCATGGGTTCTGACCGGCCGGGCCCGTGACGGGTGTGGCGTCATAGCGCAGTGTGTAATCGAGGGTGGATTCCCCGTGCGCGGCAACGGGTATGCTCCAGACCAGCGTGTCCGGGTCCATCTGGCGCGGTCGCAAGCTGGCCTCGACGAGATGCCAGTTGCGCCAGCGGTCCGGGTGGACATAGAGGATGACGTGCTCCGCCCGCGGGCCGCGGTTGCTGAGGCGGACCCGGAGGCCTTCGGTCAGTACCGGTCCCGCCAGGTGCCAGGCGGTGCGCGTCCGCAGGGCGCGCAGCTCATACGTGTTGCCAAGGACGATGCGTGCCCGATCATCCCGACGCAGGTCGGGCAGCGTGTCGCCGCCAATGAAATGGACCGCGCCATCGGCGTCGGCCTGGAACACGCGGATGCTCCCGGCTGGAAGGTTGTGCGGTGCCCGCAGACTGAGCTCGATGCGCGGCGCCCCGAGAGCTCCCTGCTCGGGGCCAGGCAGGAAGTACGGTTTTGACTCGGGGTAGGCGGGCGACCGTCGCTGCCCGAGAACCAGTTCGCGCGTGCAATCCAGCGAGGCGCCTGGGTACAGCGGTTCCTGGATGGTGACGCCGTCGGCCAGCGTGAGCCGCTGCGGCAGCGCGTAGCGGCGGTATCCGGCCAAGTCGCCCTGGGCGGGTATCCCCGGCGCCGGCGGTGCAGGCAGGGCGGCCGCCATAATGAACGGTGGCGCCAGCCGCCCGGGCTGGTGGATGGTGCCTGCCAGCAGCGTCACGCTCGCGTCGCGGAAGTCCGTGCCGCTTTGGTTGACGATCACGGCGCGCGCTTGCAGCGTCGCGCGGCATTGGTGGCCTGACGCGAGGACCAGGCTATAGCCTGCGTGCCAGCCGAGTCCGGCACTCGGGTAAGCCAACTGGGCCGTATAGGCGCCCGCGCGTGCCGCATCCAGCGAAACCCGCGCGCGCGCGCCCGGTGCGGGCCAGCCGACGCCTGCCGGCAGTTCGACGGCGCCGGAGACGAGGCGGATGGTGCCATTGCCTTGCCGCACCAGGAGTTGCCCGTCCTGGATCTGAACCAGCGTCCCACTGGCCAGAACCTCGCCACCGCTGCCCAGTACTTTGATGGGCTTGCCCAGCGCCTCCGCCATGAGCGCCTGAACGCCGCGCTTGGCGGGCGGCACCGCGATGCTGGCCAGATGCACGCCGCTGTCACCCGCGAATCGCAGCATCAGCGCGCCGGCATCGAGGCGCTGCGCCAGTTCGCCAAGCCACACCGTCTGCTTGCCTGCATGCAAGGTCAGGCGGCGATCCTGCTGTATCCAAGCTGGCGCACCCTCGCCGTCGCCTGGGTAGAGCGTGAGCTGCGTGCCGACCATCACCTGCGGCCGCGCGGCCGCCACGCAGGTCCCGGAAGCCATCACCACAGCCAGCAGCCTCCGCGTCCCCGTCATGTGCATGCCGGACTCTCCTCGTGGCCAGGGCCTCGATCTTAGCTTGGCCTGCTCGCCTCAGGCGCCGCAGGCGCTTCGGATGGCTTGCGGCAGGGGCACGCTGCGGCCGCTGGCGGGGTCCATCCAGACCAGCGTGACATCGCCATCGCAATAGAGCCGGCCCGGCGCATTCGCGTCGCGGATGCGATGCGCCAGCGTCACGGAACTGCCGCCCACGCGCGTGCACCGGAGTTCAACGACCAGGCTGGCCGGCCATTCGATGGGCAAACGGTAGTTCAGCGAACTGGCGGCGAGCACGGGCATGGCATGCGCGTCGAACCAGGGGCCCGGTACATCCTTGAGCCATTGCAGGCGCGCTTCCTCGAGATAGGTCAGGAAGACGGAATTGTTGACGTGGTTGAACGCATCGAGGTCGCGCCAGCGCACGCTGATGGCGGCGGTGGAGAGGAGCGACGCGTCGGGGGCGTCGGTCGTCGTCTGGGGGGTGGGCTGGCCTGGTGGATTGGAAGCAGGCGTTTTGCGACGGGGGCTCATGCGCGGCGTTTCCTTGTGGTGGTGCCCGTGTTGGTCGCCGGGCGCAGCAATGGGGCCAGGTAACGCCCGGTATGGGATTCCGGCGTCGCAGCCACCTGTTCCGGGGTCCCGGCGGCCATGATGCGGCCGCCGCCGGCGCCGCCTTCCGGGCCAAGATCGACCACCCAGTCCGCGGTCTTGATGACATCGAGATTGTGCTCGATCACCACCACCGTGTTTCCGCGATCCACGAGTTGATGCAGGACATCCAGCAACTGCTCGATGTCGTGGAAGTGCAGCCCGGTGGTCGGCTCGTCGAGGATGTAAAGCGTGCTGCCCGAGTCGCGTCGGGAGAGTTCCTTGGCCAGTTTCACGCGCTGCGCCTCGCCACCGGAGAGGGTGGTGGCGGACTGGCCAAGCTTGAGGTAGCCGAGGCCCACGGCGATCAGCGTCTCCAGTTTCCGCGCCAGCGCGGGGACCGGCTGGAAGACGGTCAGTGCCTCCTCGACGGTCAAGTTCAAGACGTCGCTGATGCTGTGCCCCTTGTAATGAATCTCCAGCGTCTCGCGGTTGTAGCGCTTCCCGTGGCAGACATCGCAGGGAACATACATGTCCGGCAGGAAGTGCATTTCGACCTTGATCATGCCGTCGCCTTCGCAGGCCTCGCAGCGTCCTCCGCGCACGTTGAAGCTGAATCGGCCCGGCTCGTAACCGCGCGCGCGCGCTTCGGGGACTTGCGCGTACAGTTCGCGCAGCGGCGCGAACAGGCCCGTGTACGTCGCGGGGTTGCTCCGTGGCGTGCGGCCGATGGGCGACTGGTCGATGTCCACGACCTTGTCGAAGTGCTCGAGGCCGTCGATTCGAGCAAACGGTGCCGGCTGCGTACTGGCGCCGTTGAGGGTTGCCGCCGCCTGCGCCATCAGGGTGTCGTTGATCAAGGTGGATTTCCCGGACCCCGAAACGCCGGTGACGCAGGTGAACAGGCCGATCGGGACCTCCAGATCCACCTCGCGCAGGTTGTTGCCGCGGGCGCCGGAAAGGCGCAACCAGGCGGCCGGTGATCGCCGTTTGTCCGGCACGTCGATGCGTCGCGTGCCGGACAGGTACTGGCCAGTCAGCGAACGCGGAGCGGCGAGTATGTCCGGCAATTGGCCCGCTGCAACCACCTCGCCTCCGTGCGTGCCGGCGCCAGGGCCCATGTCGACGATGTGGTCGGCAGCGCGGATGGCGTCCTCGTCGTGCTCGACGACGATCACGGTATTGCCGAGGTCGCGAAGGCGCTTGAGCGTCGCCAGCAGGCGGGCGTTGTCGCGCTGGTGGAGTCCGATCGAGGGCTCATCCAGGACGTACATCACCCCCACGAGTCCGGCGCCGATCTGGCTGGCCAGGCGGATGCGCTGTGCCTCGCCGCCAG
>JAJYPJ010000067.1 GCA_021795435.1 Pseudomonadota bacterium | reverse complement strand
TCGGTCGGACCTATCCGGTGCCGGCCCTGTCACGGTGGTGCCCGGTTACCGCCACGGCGGCGTGGATCTCCGCGGCCGGGTTGGCGGACGGGCCACTGTTTCGCCGCGTTGACCGCTGGGGGCGCGTTGCGGACGAACCCTTGCACCCCAACAGCCTCATCCCTCTGTTGCGGCGTCTGTTGACCCACGCTGGGCTGCCTGCGCCGGACGAGTACAGCAGTCACTCCCTGCGTCGGGGCTTTGCCGGCTGGGCCAACGCCAACGGCTGGGACGTCAAAACGCTGATGGAGTATGTGGGCTGGAAGGATGTGCACTCGGCCATGCGCTATATCGATGGAGGCGACCCGTTCCATCGCGAGCGCATCGAGGCTGGCCTGCCGCCCACGCCCCAGTCGACCTTGGCGCTACCGGCGCCGGCGGCACTCGAATTGCCGACACTCACGCTCGAGCTCACGCTCGGGCTCTCGCCGTTTACGCCCAAAGGTCGCGGCCGGGCATCCACCCAGCGGCTTATCGAAGAGATTTGCCTGGCGCCGTATCTCGGGCAGCGGCTGGATGCGGGCGGCACACGCTACCGCCTGACCGTGCCCGGAATGGACGCGGATGCGCTGGACGAAGCGATGGCCATCTTGCTCGATGAAATGCACCGCATCGCCGACAACCATCGCTGCTTTCTGGAAGCGTCGCTGTGCGATGTCGGTGGTCAGCGGCATTGGGACTGACGGGCCTTCTTTCTTCCACTTTCTCGATCACGTCGCATGACGACCCTGCATGAAACCGCCTATCCGCGACTGAAGCCCGACCCGACCCGCAAGGATCTGGAGTCGTTCTACACGCCGAAGGATGAAGAACTCGCATTTGTGGACGCAACAGCCGTGCGTCCGCTATCGCGCCTAGCAGTCCTGATTCATCTCAAGCTCTTCCAGCGTCTTGGGTATTTCGTGCTTCTTGCGAACGTCCCAGAGCCCATCATCCGACATATCGCCCAAGCTGCCGGTTATCGCCAGGTCAAGCTGCTGGAGGATCTCGCGACCTACGACACCTCGGGTGCCAAGCGCGGCCATCTAGCCAGGCTCCGGGACTTTCTCGACGTGCGGGCGCTCGATGCCGACGGCCGCACCTGGCTGGCAGCGGTGGCAGAAACCGCCGCAGAAACCAAACACACCATCCCCGACATCGTGAACGTGATGCTCGAGGAGTTGGTCCACCACCGGTACGAGTTGCCGGCCTTCAGCACGGTCGAGCGCCTCGCGATCAACGCCCGCGAGCGCGTGCACGGGCGGTATTACGGGCAGATCGCTGACGCACTCACGCCGGCCATGCGAGGCCTTATTGACGAGTTGCTCAGTACCGCGGCGGGGTCATTGCATAGCGGCTGGCAGGCGCTCAAACGCGACCCCAAGCGCCCAACCCACGTGGAGGTACGCAATTACCTGCAACACATACGGCGCCTGCAGCATCTGGCCGACCAACTGCCGCCTATCGCGATCCCCATCCCGAAGCTCAAGCAGTTTCGTGCCATGGCGCGGGCGCTGGATGCAAGCGAACTGGCCGAACTGGTGCCAGCGAAACGCTACGCCCTGGCCGCGATCTTCATCCGTTCCCAGTACGCCAAGACCCTCGACGACGCGGCCGACCTGTTCATCCGGCTCATGCAGAAGCTGGAGAGTTCCGCGCAGCAGAAACTCATCGCCCACCAACTCGAGCACGGCAAGCGCACCGACTTCCTGATCGGTCAGCTCAGGGACCTACTGCAGGCCTATCAGGTGGAAGGGACCGACACGCAACGCGTGGACGCGATGAGCGGCGCGCTCGTCGCTGACGTAGCGGTCTTGCTGGCCGAGTGCGATGAGCACATGGCCTACGCCGGGAAGAACTATCTGCCGTTCCTGGTGAAGCCGTATGCCACGACCCGTCCGCTGCTCTTGAACTGCTTGGAGATCATGGGCCTGGAATCGACGAGCCAAGACGCGACGATGGAGCGGATGATAGCGATCCTGTTGTCCTTGCGCGGACAACGCCGAGAGCTGGTCGAAGCCAATTCGCTCGGCCTGGATCCGCAGGCCGATTTCACATGGCTGTCCGCAACATGGCGCCGGCATGTGTTCACGAAGGCCGCCGCGTCTGCGGGTAGCGGCTGGATCAATCGCAAATATTTCGAGCTGGCTGTCTTGGCACAAATCAAGGACGAGCTGAAGTCCGGCGATCTCTACATCCCACACGGGGAGCGCTACGACGACTACCGGGAGCAGTTGGTCGACGAGGCGACGTTTGCGAAGGAACTCAACGCCTATGGCGAAGTCTCCGGCTTGCCCACTGACGCCGAGGTGTTCGTCAAGCGCCTCCGCGCGGAATTGACTGCGCGAGCGGATGCCGTCGATCAGGAGCGTGTGCAGAATTTTGTGTAAACGGGATGGGGCTTACAGCTGAGGGATGCGCTCCTCGAACTGGATGGTAAAGCGGTTGAGCGCGGCCTTCCAATCGCGGATGGGCAGCGTCCAGCGCTTGCTGATGTTGCGCAGGGCGAGATAGAGCAGCTTGATCAGTGCCTCGTCGCTGGGGAACGCGCCGCGGTGCTTGGTCAGCCTGCGCAGGCCGTAGTTCACCGACTCGATGGCGTTGGTGGTGTAGATCACCTTGCGGATCTCCGGCGGGTAGTCGAAGAACGGAACCAGGCGCGGCCAGTTGCGCCGCCATGACTGGCCGATCGGCGGGTACTCCTCGCCCCAGTGCTCCTCGAACTCGGTGAGCCGCAGTTCGGCTTCCTCGGCGGTGGCGCAGGTGTAGATGCGCTTGAGGTCGGCCGCCACCTCGGGTCGCCGCTTCCACGACACGTAGTTCAGACTGTGCCGCACCATGTGCACGATGCACAGCTGCACCGTCGTCTGCGGGAACACGGCCTCGATCGCTTCGGGGAAGCCTTTCAGGCCGTCCACGCAGGCGATGAAGATGTCCTGCACGCCGCGGTTGCGCAGCTCGGTCACCACTTGCATCCAGAACTTCGCGCCCTCGGTCTGGGCCAGCCACAGGCCCAGCACCTCCTTCTCGCCGGTCATCGTGATGCCAATGGCCAGGTAGACCGCCTTCACCCGCACGGTGCCCTCGCGCACTTTGACGTGGATGCAGTCGAGGTAGACGATCGGGTACACCGGATCCAGCGGCCGGCTCTGCCAGGCCTTCACCTCGTCGGCCACGGCGTCGGTCACCGAGGAGATCAGGCTGGGCGACACCTCGGCGCCATACATCTCTTCCAGGTGCGCCTGGATCTCGCGCACCGTCATGCCGTGGGCATACAGCGACAGGATCTTGTCGTCGAAGCCGGCCCAGCGGGTTTGATGCTTGGGAACCAGCTTCGGCTCGAAGGTGCCGTCGCGGTCACGGGGGATCTCGATCGGCAGTTCGCCGAACTCGCCCTTGAGGGTCTTGCGACTGCGACCGTTGCGGGTGTTGCCGGCGGCGTTGGCCACCGGCTCGTGCTTCTCGTGACCGAGGTGCTCGGTCATCTCCGCATCCAGGGCCTTCTCGACCAGCAGTTTGGTCAACTGCTTGAGCAGGCCGTTCTCGCCAATCAGGTCTTCTGGCTTCTGGTAGTTGGCCAACAGGCTGCTCAGCAGCTCGTCGGGTACTTCATGCTTGCGTGGGCTCATGGTGTCTCCGGGTCTGGCGGCAGTCTCCTGCCAAGGACCCGTTTACACAAAATCTAAGACACGCCCTCGATCAGCGTTTCCCCGACAACGCCCATGCGGACATGGTGGATGGACGCCTGGTCCTCAGGCGCGCGCAGCGCCCCAAGGAGTCGCAAGCGATCCAGGCCCTCGATGCTCTGATCACTGAACGACTGCAGCCCACGAGCATCGTCGACGTGTTGATCGATGCTGCCCAGTGGCTGCAGCTGCATCACCACTTTCAGCCGATCGCCGGCACCGCGAGCAGGGTGGAAGATCTGCTGGGGCGCGTGATCACGACCCTGTTCTGCTACGGCTGCAATCTCGGTCCCACGCAAACCGTACGTTCGATCAAAGGGTTCAGTCGCCGCCAGATCTCATGGCTGAACCTCAAGTATGTCACTGAGGAAACGCTCGACAAGGCAATCGTCCTGGTGATCAACGCGTACAACAAGTTCGAGCTGCCAAGCTACTGGGGTAGCGGCAAGAGCGCGTCCGCCGACGGCACGAAGTGGAGCGTCTACGAGCAGAACCTGCTTTCCGAATACCACATTCGTTACGGCGGCTATGGCGGCATCGGCTACTACCATGTCTCCGACAAGTACATCGCCCTGTTCAGCCATTTCATTCCTTGCGGTGTCCACGAGGCGGTCTACATCCTGGATGGCTTGCTTGCGAACACCTCCGATATCCAGCCAGAAATCGTTCATGGCGACACCCAGGCGCAAAGCTACCCGGTCTTCGGCCTGTCGCATCTCCTTGGCATCCAGCTCATGCCCCGGATCCGGAACATCAAGGATCTGACTTTTTTTCGACCTGAACCCGGTCGCCCCTACAAGAACATCCAGGCGCTGTTCGGCGACAGCATCGACTGGGACCTGATCCAAACCCATCTGCACGACATGTTGCGGGTCACGGTGTCGATCAAGCTCGGCAAGATCACCGCCTCGACGATCTTGCGCCGGCTGGGTACGTACAGCCGCAAGAACAAGCTGTACTTCGCGTTTCGTGAGCTGGGGAAGGCTGTCCGTACCCTGTTCCTGCTCGGCTACATCGACGATATCGAGGTGCGCAAGACCATCCATGCGGCCACGAACAAGAGCGAGGAGTTCAACGGCTTCGTCCAGTGGGCTTTCTTCGGCGGGGAGGGGATCATCGCCGAGAACGTGCTGCATGAACAGCGCAAGATCGTGAAGTACAACCATCTCGTCGCCAACATGGTCATCCTGCACAACGTCGAGGGCATGACCAAGATCTTGGCGCAACTGCGTGATGAGGGGATAGTAATCAATGCCGAAGTTCTGGCCGGGCTGTCTCCATACCGGACTCAGCACATCAACCGCTTCGGCGACTATACGCTGGACCTGACGCGCACCGTCCCGCCGATCGACTATTCAAGCCGAATCCTGTTGGAATGAGCCCAGATCGCCCAAGCCCTTCGGACCAGCTGCTGGCGCCGCGCCGACACCGTGCCGGCGTTGGAAGCCAGAGCCGCGGGAAGCTCGCCGAAAGCTTCGCTCGGACCTTTTTGAGGCTAATAGGCCACCTCGTGGCCTCAGCAATGCTTTAGTCTCCAAAGCAAAACATCACATAGAATCATCAGCATACGCGGTTACGGCTGTTTTTTACATGAATCCCTGCCGACCCTCATCAACTCCTTGACAACTGAGTACTGAGCATATACAGTGATCGCATAATTTACGTAATGGAGATGCGCCGTCTATGATCAAGTCCTTCAAACATAAAGGGATAGAAAAATTCCACACGTCCGGCGTGGCTTCGGGCGTCCAACCGGCGCATAAAAACAAACTTCGACTGCAGCTCACAACCCTGAACGCTGCAACACAACCCCGCGATATGGATGCCCCAGGCTGGGAGCTGCATCCTCTGAAAGGAAATCTCGCAGGGCACTGGTCGGTGAAGGTCAACGGCAATTGGCGCCTGACCTTCACTTTCGAAGGGCAGGACGCCGTACTGGTTGATTACATCGACTATCACTGACGACTTTCAACAAACCCACCACTCTCGAAAACTCTAGGAGCCGCACATGATCCGCATGCACAACCCTGCCCATCCGGGCGCGGTGCTGCGCGAATTCCTCGGCGACATCACGGTAACGGAGGCTGCGCACCGCCTCCATGTGACGCGCGTTTCCCTCTCCCGAATTTTGAATGGCACCAACGGCATTTCCGCAGACATGGCCATGCGCCTTGCGACGGCACTCAACACGAGCGCTGAGATGTGGGTCAACCTGCAGGCGCAGTACGACCTGTGGATGGCCAGCAAGCGCAAGCAGCCCAAGGTGCTTCCCATCCGTACAGCGGATGCCGCCTGACGCGCAAGGTCATGGCTACCCTAGCTTCTTCGCCAGATCCGTCGCGCTCGGATGGTGGTAACGCTTGAGCATGCGCAGGTCTTTGTGGCCGGTCACGGCAGCGAGGTCAAGCGGATTCGTTAGCCTCTCGGCCAACCGGCTGGTGGCCTCGTGCCGCAGGTCGTGAAAATGCAGTCCCTCGAGGCCCGCGCGCTTGCAGGCGCGCTCGAATGCTTGCGTTACCGAGTCGGGCCGCAGGCATAACACGCGGCCGTCCAGGCGGCGCGGTAGCGACCGCAGGACCTCGACCGCGCGGCTCGACAACGGCACGGTTCGCGCTTCGCCATTCTTCGTCTTTGGCAGGAACGCCGTCTGTGCTCTTAGGTCAACGTTGTCCCAACGGAGCGCGCAGATCTCGCTTCGCCGCATCGCCGTCTCGACGGCGATGCGGATGAAGGCCGCGAGATCTCTGGATCCGGTGGCTGCGCAGAGCGCATCAAGCTCCTCGTCGGAGACGCGTCGATTGCGCGCGTTGCGCACGCTCGGCTTGTCCACGAGCTCGACTGGGTTGGTGATCGATTCCATGCCCCACTCCCTGCGCGCGACATTGAAAACGCGAGAGAGAACGGCCAACCGTCGCACGATGGTGGCGGGCGCATGCCCGTGCTCTGCCCAAGCATCCCGAGCTGCGGCCACGTCGGCGCTGCGAACGCGCGCCATGGCGCGGCCGGCGAAGGGCAGGGCGCGCAGCGCATCCACATGCGAGCGCTCCCGCGCCGGATCCCGTTTGCGCGGGACCCGCTCGCGCACGTAGCGATCCAAGCACTCGATGAGAGTGGTCCGCTCGGCTTCCGTGCTGTCACGCCAGGCGCCGCGCTCCTGCTCGCTTTCGAGCTTGCGCGCCCACGCTTCAGCATCCGTCTTTCTGCCGAATGAGCGCGTCATCGTTGGGTATCCGAGGCGTCGTACCCGCGCCCGGAAAAGGCCAGATGGGAGCTGAGAGATCGAGGCCATCGCGGATCTCGTTTGGACACACAGTGGACACGGAACCTGAAAACTACCCTAAAAACCGCATGATTGCTAGCGGTAATTTAGCATTCGTAATGCGTAGGTCGTAGGTTCGACTCCTATCTCCGGCACCAAAACCAACAAGTTACACAAGGCCGACTGGGGGATAGGTCGGCCTTTTTGCTCCGCGCTCTGACACCACATGGACACGCGTCGACATGGGTCGCCATGCGCTGGCGCGATGCGCGGACACCAAGCTGACATGGGCGGCGCAGCACCCGAGGGCGGCCTTGGAAATCTGATCGAGCTGACGGGCTGGCCCTCGCAGCGCAATCTAGCTACGAGATGCTCGAAGACATCGGGCCACCCTCACTTCGGCACGATCAGATCGAATAGCTTTTGCGCGTTTGCCGGCTTGTTTCGATTCGGTTTGGTTCGATGGTGCGCATGCGGTGCGCGCGTTCAGCCCAGCCACACGCGTGCGTTGCGGAACAGGCGCAGCCAGGGCGAGTCCTCGGTCCAGCGCTCGGGGCGCCAGCTCATCTGCACGCTGCGGAACACGCGCTCGGGGTGCGGCATCAGCGCCAGCACGCGGCCGTCGGCGGCGTGGAAGCCGGTGAGACCTGCGGGCGAGCCGTTGGGGTTGAGCGGATAGGACTCGGTGGGCTTGCCGCGGTTGTCCACATAGCGCAGACAGGCGCTACGTGGTTTTGCGCCGTCGGGCCACATCGCGCGGCCTTCGCCGTGCGCCACCACCACCGGAATGCGCGAGCCGGCCATGCCGGCGAGGAAAATCGAGGGTGAATCCATGACTTCCAGGGTGACCAGGCGCGCTTCGTATTGTTCGGAGGTGTTGCGGCGGAAATGCGGCCAGGCCTCGGCGCCGGGGATCAGGGTTTTCAGTTCGGACAGCATCTGGCAACCGTTGCACACGCCCAGCACGAAGTGATCGGGGTCGGCGATGAAGCTCTGGAACTGCTCGCGCAATGCCGCGTTGTAGCGGATCGACGCGGCCCAGCCGCGACCGGCGCCGAGGACGTCGCCATAGGAGAATCCACCGCAGGCGGCGAAGCCCGTGAAGTCGGCGAGCGTACGGCGCCCGGACTGGAGGTCGCTCATGTGCACATCCACCGCCTCGAAACCGGCGCGGGTGAAAGCGGCGGCCATCTCGACCTCGCCATTCACGCCTTGCTCGCGCAGGATCGCCACGCGCGGCCGTGCGCCGCTGGCGATGAACGGCGCGGCGATGTCCGCGCCCGGCTCGAAGCCGAGCTTCGGGCTCAGGCCCGGATCGGCATCGTCGATGCGCCAGGCGCGCTCGGCGTCGGCGC